>JAITLA010000130.1 GCA_031278145.1 Eubacteriales Family XIII. Incertae Sedis bacterium | reverse complement strand
ATACACACGGGGACGGTTCTTTTGTGTATTGGGCAGGTTTGGCACTGTGGCCCGTGCCGGTAAATCGCGCAATTCCAACATTGTATGTGTTACACAAATGAACCGTCCCCATGTGTTCCGCGCCCAATGCCGACTTTTTCAGTGGCCTCCTTCGGCGGGGCGGTCTTCGGAGCCTGCCTTTGGCGCCGATCAGGCGATGCTGTCACCGTTCTTGAGCGCGTCGCGGCAAGCCGTCAGCGCATTCTGCATTGCCATCATTTCTTTCAATTTCGATTTTTCCCCTTCCGAGGTGTCGATCACCTTGAAGATCCCGCCGTTCCGGATTACGACACGCCGCCGTGCCGACAGCGCAAGCACGGGATCGTGCGTGGCCATGACCACGATGTGCCCCGTGTCCGACAGAAGCTCAACGGCGCGGTTTCTGTCAATGCCCGCGTTTTCAATCTCGTCTATGAGGACGATGGGTGAATTGCCGAGGAAAACGATGTCCGCAATCATCAGCGAGCGGGACTGTCCGCCACTCAGGGCAGTCACGGGCGTGTCCGGGCCGAAAGGCTCCCCCGCCAGACGATTGGCCGCCTGAAGAACCTCGGCGGTCTTTTTGCCGACATCCGTTATGTATTTGGATTTGCAGTGAATTTCAATAAATTCACCCACCGATGCGTCGGCCACAAAGTTCATGTTCTGCGACAGTTGCGCCACCAATTTTTGACTGCGGGAGAAGCGCCCGCCTGCCGGCGGCACGGTTCCGTTTATGAGAATCCTGCGTCCCGAAGGCGTATCCCCGCGCGCCAAGCTTTCGATGTCGCCGAGCAATCTGCTTTTTCCGGAACCCGTGGGACCCACGACGGAAACGGTTTCACCGCTTCTCACCGTCAATGCCGCCGCTTCGGGCACGCCGGACTTGTCATGCCCGCCCACCGCGGCAAGCGATTCCACGCGCAAGAGGCTTTCCTTTTGCAGACGCTCCGTGTTTTCTATGAACAGCAGCAATTGATCCGGCAATTCCTCCCGCTCCACACCCATCTCGTCGAGCAGACAATAATCCAGGCGCAGAATCCATTCTTTCACGGTCATCGCGCAATCGGATTTTGGAACCGGCAGTACGAGAGCGCGAAAAAAATCCCCCGCATAGGGATAGGCGGCATTGAATGCGGTCGTTGTCATCGACAGAATGTCCTTGATCATGTTGCTCCCTTCCCGTCCTCGGGGGACCGCTCAAGCGTTCTGATCGTGCTCAGGCTGTATTCTTCCCGAATATTGCGCTCGCCAAGACAGTAGGAGCAGATGGCCGCCGGCATGCTGAACCGGAGCTTCAATTCCCGTGCGCTCAAATCCTCGCGGTCTATCATCTCGGACAGTTCCGCGCAGCCTTGCCCCGTGATTCCGTTGACGTGAAGCACGGTCGCGTTCGGATTGGCCTGCATGACGTAATAGGCGAATACCTCCCGCTCCGCCTGCGAAACGACGTCACCCTTTGTGACGGCCACGATATCCGCGCGCTTCAGCATGGGACCCACCTTGATCGGCGTGCGCAGGCCCATGAGGTTGTCCATGACACAGACGGCGGAAGCGTTTTTCAGATGCGGCGCACATCTGTTGCATAGGCCGGCGCTCTCTATGATCAGCACATCCAAGCCCCGCTCTTCTCCCCACGCGATGCACTCCAGCATATTGCTGACGTAGAAATGATCCGGGCACACGATTCCCGATATGCCCGTCAGGGCCGGGATCCCATGCTCCTTGTAGGTTTGGCCGTCGTCCGACGAAAGACAGTCGAACTTCACCACGCCCGGCTTGCGGCCCTTTTCGCGAAAATACCGTGCCGTTTTAAGCACCACGGAGGTTTTGCCCGAAGAGGGCGGGCCGGAAAAAGTCGCAATCTTCACGTGACGCTCCTTTCCGGCGCAAAGCCCGCGCGAACGGCCGCATTTCTCTGAAAGGCGAGTTTTTGAGCCGGATTTTGAAACGGTCGCGTGCGGATGATGTCGGCGTTTTCCGCCATGAGCCGATTCAACTCGTTCAAGAGAAGAGGGATGCCTCCGCGCTCCGCAAGATCCCAATCAAAGCGGAGCAAATCGCCCTCTCCGTAGGGCTTTGTATCGCAGGTCGAGTAAAAACCACCCATCCCAAAAGCCGCGTATTCGTTGCGAACGAGGCTGCGGGCGAACGCCCTCGCCCGTTCCGGCGCGTCCTTTTTCGTCAATAGCGTCAGAACGCCCGGGCCGGCCCCTTCCTTGGGCCAAACAATGCGCGTGTTCTCGGTCTTCAGGCCGGCCATGGCCATGGGATAGGCCAGTACGCTCACGTTCGGCGCGATTTCACGCCTGCTTGTGGAAAGCCGCGCCAGTTCGGAGGGATAAAGGCAGCAGCGCGCGGAGCGCGCGAAATCCCGAATCAACGCATAGCCGCCCACAATGAACGCGGAAAGAAGCGCCGTTTCGCAGAAACCCCGCCACTCGTGCCCTCGAAAGCCCACCTTCCTTTCGTAGTGGGCGCTTCCCAAGTCCATCCAGCCTTCCGGCGTCCGCAGATGCGGATTCGTGGTTTTGTCCACCAAGAATACCGTGGCGGAAACGCCGATTATATCATAGAGGCCCCTCGGATCATAAAGACCGGCCCGATCAAACAAGGGATTTTCCCGCTCCAGTATGCTTTCAAAGCAGCCGCCGTCACGAAATCGCTCCATAAAGGCCTTTGTGTAGGGAATCCCAAACCCGGGCGCCATAACCACCGCCGGCCAATCTTCCATGCGTTCGATGCGCAGCAGATCCTCCCAGAGCCGCGCGTTCATTGCCGAAACGGTTGCGCCGTTGATTCTCTGACCCGTTTCCCTCTCAAATATTTCGCGCCGTTTCCACGCTTTTTTTTCAAAAGCCACGCGCAGGGGGCAGGGCATCAAGCCCAAAAAATCCAGTTTTCCGTAATCATACAACATTGTTTTCACCACCGCAAGCTTCGCTTGCCACAAGCGATACATTCCTCATATGGCCCGCTCGAACCATTCAAAATCAGCGTCCGCCGCAACTTCCTCGAGTACGCCGTCGCGCAACAGGTAGATGCGGTCGGACATCTTCAACGCACAGAAGATATCATGCGTCACCATCAACATGGAAAAACCCGCGCTGTTTTGAATCCCCTTCAGCATGCGCGCGAGATTCGCCTTTCCGGAGCAATCCAGCATGGATGTGGGTTCGTCCGCGATAAGCAGGGCCGGCTTTGTGACAAGACAGCGCGCCAAGGCCACGCGCTGCTTCTGCCCGCCCGAAAGCGTGTTTATCCGCCTGCGCGGAAAATCCTCGTCGGCAAGCCCCACCTCGCGCAGGGCTTTGCGGACTTCCGCCTCGCAGTGCGCGTCCTCTCCGCGCGCGCCGTCGGCTTGCCTGTTCGCGCGCCGAATCAAAAACAGCGGTTCGCGCACGGCTTGGTGCACGGTGAGATGCGGGTTCAGCGAATTCTCATGATCCTGCATGACGAATTGCATGCCGCCGACCTTCCTGTAGGTCGCGTCGAAGTCCACCGCGGCCCCGTCGTACAGGATTTCTCCCCCGTCCCGTTCGAGAAAACCCGACAGCATACGGCACAGCGTCGTCTTGCCGCTTCCGCTTTTCCCCACTATCGACACGATTTCTCCGGAATTGACGAAAATCTTGCCGCAGCGTATGACCTCCTTGCCCTCGAAGCTCTTTTTCAGCCCCGTGCATTCCAGAATGCGCACGACGCCGCCCCTGTTGCAAGCCACGTGGCGCATGAACCCGCCGGGTGCGGGCTCGGAAGCGCTTTCCACCGCGCCGAGCTTCGGTTTCACGCAAGCGCACAGGGGCAGACTTTGCGTACAGCGTCCGAAAAAGGGACAGGCGCCCGGCGGCAAAACGCCGGAAGGAGCGCGAATCCCCCATACGTCCCTGTACGGGTGAAGATCCATGGACGAATGCACCAACGCCCGCGTATAAGGGTGCCGCGGCCGATGCAGCACATCCTCCGTCGGTCCCGTTTCGCAAACGCTGCCCTCGTACAGCACGATCAGCCGTCGACTCAGTTCCCTCGCCAAGGCGAGGTCGTGCGTCACGAGAATGAAAGCCGTAAGCCGGCTTTTCCGTATTGAACGAATCAGCCGGATCAGCTCGCCGCGCGCGGCGTAATCTTGGGAGCTCGTGGGTTCGTCCAGAACCACCAAGGATGGCGACAGGGCCATGGCGGCGGCAATCTGAAACCGTTGCACCATGCCCCCGGAAATCTTGGAGGGCCGCTTCCCCAAATCCTCAACCGACAGTCCGACCGATTCCATCAGCGCCGCCGCCATGCTCTCCGATTCTTGCCGCCCGTGCTTCTTGCGCAGCACCTCCGTCAGCATCTCCCCAAGCGTCAGCATCGGATTCAAGTATTCCCCGGAATTTTGAAATACCACCGAATAATCGACAAAACGCCTCCTGCGCAGGCTTTCTTCCTTTTCCTTCGACAACGAAACGCCGTTCAGCAGCACCTCGCCGCTGACCTCCGCGTCCGCGTCCGACAAGCGCGTGACGGCTTTCAGGAAGGTGCTTTTGCCGCTGCCCGACTCGCCTATGACGGCAAGGATTTCGCCGGGCCGCAAATCAAACGAGATCTCATGCAGCACGAACTTCGATTTCGGAAAGGAAACGCGCAGATTTTCGACGCGCAAAACGGGATCCGGGCATTTCACCTCACGCACGCAAAATCACCTTCTCGACTTCCTTCGCCAGCTGCCGCAGCAGCACCGTGGTGACGACCAGGGTCATCAACGGCGACATAAGCCACCACTTCCAATAATCCGTGAAATAAATCCCTCTGAACGAAACGGCCTTGTTGATCATCAGTCCCAGCGAACGAGCCGTCGGATCCGCCAAACCCAAGAACGCGAGGGAGGCTTCCATTATTATGGCCCGACCCACGACGAACAAGCCGTTGATCACCATCAGCGGCATCAAATCGCGAAACATGTGGGTGACGAACAGATAGACAAAACCGCCGCCGTAGCGAACGGCCAGGCGCATGTACCCGCTCCCCCGTATATCCATCGTGGCCGCCCGCACCACCTTGGCGATGGGCGCCCACGAAAACAAAGCCACTATGAGTACGATGTTTCCGCTGTTCTGCCCGAAGAATGCGCCGATGAGGATCATCACCGGCAGCTGCGGCACGGACAGAAACAGGTTGATGACGAAGCCAATGACCGTGTCGCGCATTCCGGCGCCGCAGCCCGCGGCGATCCCGGCGCAGCCGCCCGCGAGCACCGCGAAGGATGCCGCCGCCAAGCCGATCAAAATGCTGTGGAAGAAACCCGCGGATACCTGCGCCAGCACATCCACGCCGATGTTGTCCGTTCCCAAGGGATGCTTTCCGCCGGGCGGCGCCAGAAAATCACCCGAGGGGAGGGAAGGGCTGTCGCGGAACACGGCGCCGAAGAAAAAGAATATCGTCAGCAGACCCAGCGCAATCAAGATCTTGGCGATGCCGTTCGTCATATGTCCCGCTCACCCCCATTTGACACCAAGGAAGAGATTATATCGGAAACAAAAGAGCTCGTGAGCACAAACAGCGTGACCAGCAGAAAAATGCCCTGTATCAGCGGGTAATCGCGGTATTGCACCGCGTCGCGCATCAGCTTTCCCAAGCCCGGATAGGCGAACACGTTTTCGACCAGCAGCGTCGCGCCCACGCAAGCCCCCACCGAAAGGAAAAACCGCGCAAGCAACGGCGCCATTCCGTTCAACAGGATGTAATAAAAACGTATGCGCGGTGCGGAGAGCCCCTTCGCCCGCGCGGTCAGCAGGTACCTCTTGCCATGTATACGCAGAAAACAGCTGCGCGCCGTGGCGTAAAACAGCGGCGTGGTGACGATGACCATTGCCGCAACGGGCATCAGGGCATGCAACAGCACGTCGCCCGCCCTCTGCCACAGGGATTCGTAGACCGCGAAACTCGTTTCACCGCCGGACAGCGGAATAAAACGCAGCCGCGCGGCCACGAGAAACAACAGGGCTATGCCCACGAGGAAGGCCGGTATTTCCGCCGCCACGGACATGAACCCGTACAAAACGGCGTCCAAGCGCTTCCGGGAAAGGGCGGCCAGGGCCAGCGCGACACCGAGCAGCAGGCTGATGATCAATGTCGCCGCCATAAGACCGAGGCTCCAGCCCAGCTTGTCGGTGACGGCGTCCCATACGGTTTTCTTATAGTAGATGCTGGAGCCGAAATCGCCGGAGAGGTTCTTTTTCAGCGTTTCCAAAAACTGCTCGCCAAGCGGCCTGTCCAAGCCGTAGTAGGCCATGAGGACCTTCTTCTGCGCATCCGTCATGAGGTTGGTCGTGTCGCTCGCGTCGGCAAAATCCGAATAGGAAAACGGATCGCCCGGCATCAGCCTCGGGACGAAGAAGGTGAACACGTACACCGTCAGCAGCGTGAGCAAAAAAAGCGATATTTTCTTTCGCATCGCGATCAAAGATCCGTATCGAGGCTGTACGAAATCCGTGAATTCTCAAACTGCGTGCTGTTGTACGGCGCCTTCCAGCAGTCGTATTCCGCCGGGCGGTACATCGCATAGGAAACCTGCGTGATCAGCGGCAAATTGGGCAAATCCCGGCTGATCAGCACCTGTACGTCCTTGTAGGCCGCCTTCAACTCCTGTTGGTTCAGCAGGAACTGCAGATTTTGGACCATTTCCGGCAGGGCCTCGTTGTCGTAACCGGCCGATACCCATTTGGAGGCGCCGTTTGAACCATACATCATGGAAAGCATCGACACCGGTTCGGAATTCCAGCCGCCGTGGTAGTTTATCGCCAGTTGGTACTCCCCGTTCGCCACCATCTCGTCGCGCACGAGCGTGTCAAATATCTCCACCTTCACTTCCATGCCGGCCGCCTCCAGATTCATCTTGATCTGCTCCGCCAGGACCTGCGTGCCGTTGTCGTTCGTATCCGTGCCCCCGGTCAAAGTAAGGCTCAGCTTCAGCGGTTCAAGCGCCGCGCGCGCCGCGTCCGGATCGTAGTCGTACTTCTCCACTTCATCGGTATAATTTGGATTCGTCTGCGGCACGTAGCCCGCGCTGGCCACATGACCCATGCCGCGGAACACCGCGTCAACCATGGCTTGCCGGTCCAAGGCCATGTAGAGCGCCCGCCGCATTTCTATGTCACGGAAGGCCGGAACCGCGTTCAGGTTGAGTAGCAGCTTATATCCCATTTCGTCCGGCTTTGCGAGCATCGCAATCCCTTCCTCGGCGCGGTATCGCTCGTACAGATCCGCGGGCACGTCCGTCACGGCGATATCTCCGTTCGAAAAAGCGAGAACGGCGTCGCTCGTGGGTACGTAATGGATGGCCTTGGCGCCGGCCGTATGCCCGTAGTAGTCCTCAAATGCCTCAAAAGCGTAGCTCCCCGTGGCCGCGTCGTAAGACACGAACCGGTACATTCCGCAGCCGACAAAGCGATCCTCCCCTTCATACGCGATGGGATCGTCGACGTTTTCCCATATATGCTTGGGAATGATGGGGAAGCGCCCAAGATTGTCCGTATTGGTAACCTTTCCCGCCTTCACGGAGATTTCGATGGTCCGCGAATCCACGACGTTGTAAGCATCCACCAAGAAGTTCTCCGATGTTCCAAGCTGTCCACCCGAGTTGGGGTGTTCCCTGTAATAGTCTATGGTAAAGGCCACGTCGTCGGCGGTCACGGGCGCGCCGTCGTGCCAAGTCGCGCCGTCGTGCAGCACGAAGGTATAAGTCAAGCCGTCGTCGCTGATATCGTAGGATTCCGCCAGCCAACCTATGAGGCCTTCGGTTCCCGACTGCAAGAGCGAATCAAACACATGCTCCATCTTCGTCGAACCCGGGCCGCGGGTCGTGTGCAGGAAAGGATTGGGCGCACCCCAATCGCTGCCGCCGGCCAGACGCAGGACGTCGATTTGCCGTGCGGCGGGCGCTTCGGCGGAAACATCCGCAGAGGACGGCTCCGCCGCGCCCTCGTCGGACGCGGGCGCTTCGGCGGAACCGCAGGCCGACGCGCTCAGCAGCAACAGACAAATGAAAACGACGGCGAATACATTCCTTTTGTGGTTCATTCTTCTTCTCCCTCATATCACCGTTCAAAGGTGGGCGGGTGGAGGGTGGACACATCCCCGCCCCACCCGCCGGCAATCGCATACCTTTGAATATTCACACGCCAAACCTCTTGTAATCGTCGAAACAGTCCGTGCAAACCTCCTTGCCGTCTTGGATGCGCACGTGGTTTTCCGCCACATCCTCCCCGCACACTTCGCATCGATGCGGATGGAAGCGCACGGCGTTTTTCGGCAAGGACAGCTTTACCGCGCCCACGTCGAACATACTCTCGGGTGCCCGGTCGTGATAATATTCGTAGCCCTTGTCGCGCGTAAACCCTTCGGGCATGTTCTTCAGCGACAGGCGCACGGAGCGTCCCGTCCTCCTGTCGTAGAACGAATAGACGTGCTTGCCCGTCATATGGAAAAGCAAATTCCCCTTGCCTATGCTACAGCCCAGAGCAACCTGAATCGCGTCGATTCCGCAGGCATCGTTCTCGGCGATGCACACCAGTTCCTCGTCTGCGGAGAAAGACGCGCCCAATATCTCGGCGGCGAGAAGCGCGGCCTTGAAGCCGATGTCCAGTCCGCCGCAGTAATGCCCGTGAAAAGCCACGCAACGCTGCCAAAGCGCCTCGTTGCCATCCGTCATATCCATCCTCCTTCATGTCTGCGCCGCAGCCGGGGCGATGCGTCGCCCCGGCGTCCGGAATCGGTCCCGGCGCGATTACTTGGAATCTTTCTTGAAGAGGCTCGCCCGCACCGCACCCTTCGGGTCTTTGATCAGCAGGATCAGCAGCCAAATTATCAATCCGAGAGCGACAACCGAAAATCCCAAATACGAATCGTTCAGCATGCTGAGCGGGTCCGGATTGAAATATTCCGCTTGCAGCTCCGCATATTCGAAGATCGCGTCAATCAGCCACATCAGCGACGCGCCCCAATACATGAAACACAGAATACCCACCTTCATCACGCCGTTCGGCGCGTTTTTATACCAGACAATCGTGCAAACGATTGCCGCAAACACGGTAATGAGCAAGGTCATGAGAATCCTCCTTATGGTTTATCGCGCGGCCGGCCGCGCTTTGAGCTCCTTCTTTTCCATTGCGTTCGCGACAATGACCATACCGAGCCAAACCAGCGTTACGATAATCGCCATGGAAACGCCCGCGGTACCCATTTCATGCAGCATTTCCGCCGTGTCGCCGGGATCCTTGGCCGCCGTCAGAAACGGGAACCACGGCGTCACTTCGCCGTGCCACACATGTTCGAACGCCAACAGAACGGAACCGCCCCAAAGCAAGTTCGTAAGCCATTTCAGCTTTCTTGAAAAAGGGATCTTGGCGTCTTGTTCCGCGGAAGCGTCCGTTGACGCGCCGGTTTCCTTTTCCTTCGGGATCGTTTTTCTTATAACGGTTGCCACGATTGCCTCCGCGGTGGGCACCAAAAAACACGCCATGACAGTTTTCCTCCCATCAAACTTTGAAATAAAGATCCGATAACGTACCCTTCATATGGATTGCGGCGATATCGAAAACCCGTTTGCAATAAAAAATGCCGCAAAAGCATACATCGGCTTCCAAAACCGTGTAAAATGCCTTCGTGACATTTCTGTGTTTCGTGAATTGTGCGGTCGCACCCGTATCTTCGTGATACGATATGCCCCTTGTCCGCCGGAACTTCTGTTCCTCTTCAACAAAATATAACACAAGGAACATAGTTTGTCAACGGTTTAATTTCGATTGGGACGCGGGGGATTGCACCCGCCACCGGCAGCTTGGGAAGCCGGAACCCGCCGCCTGTAGAGGCGGGGGACCGGCGCCGTCGTTCAATCGTCGGGCGGAACCCAATCGGGTGGGGGTTCGCGCAAGGCTTCGATGCGCGCCGTATCCGCTTCCAGCCGGTCCCGCCTCTCCGCGCACGCGCGGATCGCGGCCTCCGTTTCGGCTACCAGCGCGGCGTATTTCGCGCGCGGTTCCTCGGGCAGCTCCGGCAGGGCCGCTATCGCGCGGATCTCCTCCAGACGCTCCGACAGCACGCGTTCCTCCTCGCGGGCGGCCGCCAAGCTCTGCGCGTACCACGCCAATATCTCGTCCTGCTTTTCCGCCTCGCTCCGCTCGTTTGCCCGCAGCTCCCGTTCCGCTTCCAGACGTTCCAAGGCTTCGTCCGAAAGGACAAGCTCGTCCCAAGCCTTGTACGCGCCCTCCGGCGAAGCGGCGTCCGCGCCGCAACCCGTCGACAGGGAGAGCAGCGCGAGTGACAGGAACGGCAGGAGCAGCGTTTTCCTCATCTTCCTTCCTCGCCTCATTTCCTTCTTGCCTCATCTTCCTCCCTCGCCTCAATCCGCTCCTGCATTCTCCACGGCCTCGTCGATCAGCCGGAGCAACTCCGTCGTGCTCCGAAAGGAGAGCGTTTCCTTGCTGTTGAGCAGGGTGTCCTTTGCGTCACCGATGCGCGTGACGTGCGGAAAGCTCATCGAATGCGTGGATCTCCTGTTGAGCAGGGTGATCGTCCCCTGCCAGGTTTCGTTCTGCTTGCCCAGCACGCTGACAAAGAAGTTCTTCCGCTCAGCGGGGACACCTGTTGCCGTTCTTTTCACGATGCGATTAACACCTCCCTCGCGAAGCACCCACGGGGATACGCCCCCGCGGCTGCGCTACGCAACACATCTTCTCAAGTGTTACACGCAGAAATATTTATTTGAATTTCAACGAAAAAAAGGCCGCGAAACGCGGCACGGAGATCAAAAAGCTCGCATAGGATAAAATTATCCTTGAGAATACAACAAAAAAGCCCGTGTAACATATGAGAAGATGTGTTACTCGGGCGAAATTATACTATAAGGAGGATTATCTTATGGCTGCGACAGAACCGATCAGAAACAAGCATCAAGTCCGTGCGCTCATCGCGTATTTCCTCAATCGCGGACAACTCCGCAACCACTGCCTGGTCGCTTTGGGCATATACACCGCGCTGCGCGTCAGCGACCTTCTGCGTCTGAAATGGGACGACGTCTACGATTTCGAGTGCCGCCGCGTCCGCAGACACATCGCGCTTACCGAAAAAAAGACCGGCAAGACAAAGGCAATCGCCCTGAACAAGGAGGCCGTCCGCGCCCTCGAGCTGTACGCAAAGCGTTCGGCCAAGCCGGGCGGATTTCTCATCGAGAACGAGCGGACGGGCAAGGCCATCAGCCGCATACAGGCCTATCGCATCATCCGCGCCGCCGCCGAAGCGTTGGGCTTCCCGGAGCGCGTGTCCTGCCACTCGCTACGCAAGACCTTCGGCTACCACGCTTGGAAGAACGGCGCTTCGCCGGCGGTCATCATGGAGATCTACAACCACAGCTCCTTCACCGTCACGAAGCGTTATCTCGGCGTATCGCAGGATGACAAGAACGAGGTCTATATGCGCTTGCGCTTTCCGGCCTGAAGCGTCCGTCCGGCCGCTCTGCGATAAGGCACGAACGGCCTCACGGGTCGCGCCGCATACGCGCGCCCCTTTTTCCGTGCGCCCAAAATCGCGAAACGGCCGCGCCGCCGCCATGGATAAAACCAAGGGATGCTTGGCAGCGACGCATTATACAATACTTAACCGGTCAAAGTATGCGCGGCCAAATGTATACCCTACATAACGCATACTATAATACTGCTTTACTCCAGAATTGTAAAGCGTTTTTTTGAAGTTTTTATAATTTTGTCATAATCTTGTCGCGGACCGCAATTCAACACAGCGCAATTCAATTGTTGGGGACACACGGGGACGGTTCTTTTGTGTATTGGGCAGGTTTGGCACTGTGGCCCGTGCCGGTAAATCGCGCAATTCCAACATTGTATGTGTTA
>JAITLA010000116.1 GCA_031278145.1 Eubacteriales Family XIII. Incertae Sedis bacterium | reverse complement strand
GGCGCGACCGCGCGGCGGCGGCCGGCTGCCCAGGCGCGCTGAAACATAACACCGCGTGGGCGGCCGGCGCATACACCGCGCGCCGGCCCCCGGCCGTGGCCCACATCGAGCGGGAGCTCTTCGCCTACCCCTTTCATCCCTGCGGGGAGAAGGCGTGGGAGCTCACCTTTCTCGCCGCCTCCAACTACTACACGGAGGCCGAAAGCGCCGCCGCCGAGATTGCGCGCCTCATTCGCGACGAGGGATATCGATACCGCGATATCCTTGTGATCTGCAACGATCAGGACGCGCGCGCGGCCGTCATCGAGCGCGTGTTTTCGGAATACGGCCTGCCCGTGTTCATGGACAGGCGAAAAAGCCTGCTCCACAATCCCGTGCTCGAATACATCTCGACGCTGGCGGAGCTCGCGGCCTCGGATTGGCGGCTTGCGGACGTGTGCAGGCTCATGAAGACGGGCATGTCGCCCGTCAGCCGTGAACAATGCGAAATGCTTGAGGAATACGCGACGGAATACCGCTTCAGGGGCAAGGGGCCGTGGTGCGCGGATTTCGAGCGGCTCAGCCCCTACGAGCGCGCGTGGGGCGCGGAGGACGCGGACGTTGCGGACGCAGCGGAGGTCCGCATACCGCAGGGCGAGGAAAAGCTGGCCGCGCTCAACGCGGCGCGGCGCTTGATCGCGACGCACATCCAAAAATTCACGGAGATGGCGGCGGCGGATCGCGGCGTGCGGGGCAGGACGGAGGCGCTCTATCTGTTCCTGCGCGACGAGGCCCGCCTACCCGCGCGGATAGAGGCCAGCGTCGCGTCGCTGCGGGCGCGCGGCCGGCACGAATACGCGGACGAGCTGTCGCAGGTATGGGAGAGCGTGATCGGGGTGTTCGATCAGATGGTCGCGATCCTCGCGGACGCGCCCATGTCGCGCGCGGACTACGCGGATCTGCTCGCGGCGGGGCTGGAGAGCATCGAGATCGGCCTGCTGCCGAGCACGATGGATCAGATCCTCGTCGGCACGATGCAGCGCACGCGCGCCGGTCGCGTGAAGGCCCTGTTCGTGCTCGGCGCGAACGACGGCGTCCTGCCGGCCGCAGGCCTTCAAGACGGCATTCTGAGCGAGGAAGAACGGGCGCGCCTGCCGGGCCTGTGCGGGGACGCGGGCGCTGCGGAGGGACTGCGGACAGCGGAGGAAGAGCTTGCGATATACAGGAATTTGTCGCGGCCCGAGTGCGGGCTCTGGATCGGCTACGCCGTTTCAAACCCCGAGGGCGGCGAGCTTCGACCCTCCCTGATCCTCGAAAAGCTGCGGCGGATCTTCCCCAAGCAGCCTTTGGAAAAGGACATCCGAAGCAGAGGCGACGCCTTGGAGCAGGTAACGACCGCGGGCGGCACGCTCGGCGGCTTCATACGCGCGCTGCGGGAATCGGCCGAGGGCCGCGCCGTGCATCCGATATGGCGGGCGGTGTACGCGTATTACCGCAAGCACGCGCCTGCGGAGGCGGCCATGCTGGAGAGGGGCTTCCTCTTTTCAAACGACAAGGCCGGCATCGGGCGTGACTACGTGGGACGCCTGTACGGGATTGCGGCCACGCGGGGCACGGGAAGCGAGGCGCCGATCTCGATACGGCTCAGCCCGTCGTCGCTCGAGCGTTACGCGCGCTGTCCTTTTTCGCATTTCGTTTCCCACGGATTGCGTCCGAGGGAGCCGCGCATCGTCGAGATCGGCGCGCGCGAGAGGGGGGACCTCTTCCATAAGACGATCCTGGCCTTCTCCAAGGCGCTGACGCGGGAGGGCGTCCGCGTTTCCGATCCGGATTCCGCGTGGATGCGGCTGACGCGGGAGGCTTGCGAAAGCCTTGTCGACGCGGCCTTCGCGTCCGCGCTCGAAGGGACGGAGGCCCTCGGGCGCGGCAAGCCGGAGCAATACAGGCTCGCGCGCATACGGGCGACCGTGGGAACGGCGGCCCGGATCCTCGCGGAGCAGGTCAAGGCGGGCAGCATCGACGAGATGTACACGGAGGAGGGCTTCGGCGAGGGCGGGCGCTTCCCACCCATCGTTCACGGCTTTGAGGGCGGCGCGATCCGGATAGAGGGGCGCATCGACAGGCTGGATGTGCTGCGCGGTCGCCGCGCGAAGATCATAGACTACAAATCGGGCGTCGAGAGCTTTGACGCGGACGAGGCGCGCGCCGGCCGGAGCCTGCAGCTCATGCTGTATCTCATGGCCGTGACGGACGCGCCCCCCGGGACGCGGGCAACGGACGCGCCCCCCTTGAAGCCCGCCGGGGTGTTCTATTTCAAGATAAGCGAGCCTCGGACGGACTGCGCCTCGTGGACGGACGATGCCGAGGCCGTTGCGGAAAAGGCGGAACAGGCGATCCGCAAGAGCTTTCGGCTCGACGGCGTGGTCCTCGACGACCAGGATGTGCTCCGCGCAATCGCGGGGGAGGACTTCACGGCGCCGCATTACGCGAACAAGCGGTCAAACATCCTCCCCGTGCGCGTGAACGAGGACAAGGAAACGGGGGAGCTTCTCCTGGTCAAGGGCAGCCCGCGCGCGCGCGGTCTGCTCGACGAGGAAGCCTTCGCGCGCCTGCGCGCCGACGTGGCGCAGAGGACGTGGGAATTCTGCGAGGATCTGGTCGGCGGCGTGATCGACGCGCGCCCCGTGCGCACGGGCACGGCGAGCGCCTGCGCCTATTGCCGCTACAAGGGCATCTGCGGCTACGACGCGGATTTCGATTGACACTCCGGCTGTACGCGACGGCCGAGGGGCCGCAAGGCCCGAAGCGCATACAGTCCTGTTGAAGTTGTCGCCCCCCTTTCTATATTTTTTGAAACAATTCTGAATACGATATTTCCGCTTGTAATATATTTATTATATATTTGATACTGATTTGTACCTATTTTCTATTCTATCTATGTATTACCCTCCGCGCATTCCATTCTATAATGGTATTGTCAACCGGCTCGGCATGGATTTCGCGCAATTCTTACTATGGACGGTCACTATTCAGATTCCATGCAAAAGCCGGCTATTACGGTCAACTCCAACCGGCTTCGGCCGAATTCACCGTCAAACGCCGCGTCCTTTGCGGCGTTGCGAAGAGCGGAGAGGATTACCAAGCCCAAGGCCGACCGCCTCCGAACCGTAACAAATTTGTTGTATTTTATGTTTGACAAAAGGAAAAGAATATGGTAGAATTAATCATAGTATTCATATATGTTATACATGAAAAGGCGATGTCATGGTCACTCGGAAAAAGCAAAACGAGATATCCAAAAGGCCTTCCGGCGCGGTATTGTCCGAGGAGAATTATCGGCTCCTGTCGGAATACATCGAGTCGGTGCGCTACGGCTCGGTGTTGATTTTGATCCAAGACGGGAAGATCATGCAGATCGAAAAGAACGAAAAGATCAGGCTTCGCCAAGGGAGCGGAAAGGAGTTCGAAAAATGACAACGACGCAACAGGATGCAAAGGCCGTATTGAAAACAGGTGGGAATTATCTCGGCGTTCCGATTCTCGCAATCGGTGTCGTCGTCGCGGTCGTGCCGCGTTTGGTCTACCAAATGTTTGAGAGCGCGCACGGTATGCCGATGCGCTGCTACGCGACCGCAAACGCGGAGATCGCGGTCGGCGCGGCGCTTGTCGTCTTCGGCGCGCTGTACTTTTTTTCAAGATCCGCGAAGCTAAGGTTGGCCGCTTCCGTTTTGGCGATCCTCTCGGCCGTTCTCGCCTTGCTCTTCCCGACCGCGCTGACGGGTCTGTGCGGGGACGCGCACATGGCTTGCCATGTGCTGACGCTGCCCGCGCTGTTCGCGAGTTGCGCCCTGATCGTGTTGTTTTCGATCATCGGCGTCGTCCTGTCCGCCCGTGCTCTGCGCGCGGACAAGAAGGGCCGCGCCGCAGGCATCGTAGACGCGGAACGGTGAAAGCATGTCAACCTTTGGCATCGCGCGGAACAATCTGTTGCACAGGCCCTTTCGACTGCTCTGTCTGCTCGCGCTTGTCGCCGTGACCGCCTTCGTGATCGCCGGCGGCACGCTGCTCGGGACGGGTCTGCGCAACGGCGTCGAGAGCACCGCGGCGCGCCTCGGCGCGGATCTCATGATCCTGCCTCGGGGCGCGGATCGGGATTTGGAGGGCGTTCTGCTCGAAGGAAAACCGAGCACCTTTTACCTGCCGGGCGATTCCGTGCGCTCGCTGTCCGATTTGGAAGGCGTGAAGCGGGCTTCGCCGCAGTTCTACATCTCCACCTTCGATTCGGCGCACTGCGGTTCTCTCGTCCAGATTATCGGCTACGATCCGGAAACGGATTTCGTGATCGAGCCTTGGTTGACGGAAACTGTATCGGACGGGCCGAAGCGCGGCGAAATCGTCATCGGGGATGCGATCCAATTGGATGTGGGAGAGGAGATGCTGCTCTTCGGTACGCGCTACGGGGTGGCCGGCAAGCTGGAGAAAACGGGCATGGGCTTTGACGTTACGGTCTTTGCCGGGAGGGACACGGCCCGCATGCTGATCGACGAGTACGAGCAATACATCGGCGCGATTCCGATGCCGGACGAAGACGCGGCCTCGCTCGTCGTCGTGGAGGTCGAGGAGGGGATCGATCCCGAAGCCTTTGCCAAGGAGATACGGAGGAATCATCGCGGCGTCGATGTCGTTCTGCCGCAGGCCATCATCGGGAATCTGGCAAAGCATCTCGATCTGACCATCGGCATTCTCACCGTCCTGCTCGCCGTGCTGTGGTTCCTGTCGGCCTTCGTCCTCGTGATCGTATTCACGATCACCTTGAATGAGCGGAAGCGCGAGTTCGGCGTGCTTCGCGCGCTGGGGGCGACGCGGAAGAAGCTCGCCTCCGTGCTGATGGCCGAATCCGTCCTGCTCTGCGCCTTCGGAGCGGGCGCGGGGGTGCTCTTGTTCTGCGTGACGGCACTGCCCTTCAACGCCTTCCTCGAAAGCAAACTCGAATCGGAATACCTGCTCCCGCCCGCCGGCGCCGCCGCGCTGATCCTGTGCGTCTGTTTCCTCCTCTGCGCGGCCGGAGGGCCGATGGCCGCCGCCGTGTCGGCCGTGCGGATCGGGCGCGCGGAAACCTCGTTCATAATGCGGGAGGATGTATGACGCTTCTTTCGGTTTCGGGGCTCAAGAGGATGTACAGGCGCGGGGATACGCTCTTTTCCGCGGTGGCGGACGCTTCGTTTGTGGTGGCCGGGGAGGATTTCGTCTGCATCACGGGCAAATCCGGCAGCGGCAAGAGCACTCTGCTGAATCTGATCGCCGGACTTCTCCGGCCGGACGAAGGCGCGGTTCTGTTTGAGGGGCGGGACATCGCGGCCCTGTCCGACGGCGCGCGTTCCCGCCTGCGCAACAGCCGCATCGGCTGCATTCCGCAGGGCTACGGTCTTTTGAACAACTTTTCCGTTCTCGACAATGTGTGCCTGCCCTACTGCCTGTACGACGCGACGCGCGGCGCGCGCAGAGAGGCGATCCAAAGAGCGAAGGCGCTCCTTTCGCGCACGGGCGTCCTCCATCTGGCGGCGGAGCGGCCGCAGAGGCTCTCCGGCGGCGAGCAACGGCGCGTTGCGATTGCCCGCAGCCTGATCACCGATCCGGTCCTGCTCGTCGCGGACGAGCCGACCGGCGATCTCGACCCCGATACGGCCGCCTCGATTCTGGCCTTCTTTGCGGAAATCCATCGAGCCGGAACGGCGATTGTGATGGTTACGCACGAGAGGGATCGCGT
>JAITLA010000093.1 GCA_031278145.1 Eubacteriales Family XIII. Incertae Sedis bacterium | reverse complement strand
GGGCATATGGGAAAACTGTATATCTTCGACCACCCACTGATTCAGCACAAAACAGCCATGCTTCGCGACAAAAACACCACGGTCAAGGATTTTCGGGAGCTTGTCAGGGAGATCGCCATGCTGATGGGCTATGAATTCACGCGGGATCTGCCGCTCGAGGAGGTGGAGATCGAAACGCCGCTCGCGAAGACGAAGGTCCGTATGCTGACGAACATGGACATCGCCATCGTGCCGATCCTGCGGGCCGGCCTCGGCATGGTGGATGGCATCCTGGAGCTGGTTCCAAACGCGAAGGTGGGCCACATCGGCCTGTACCGCGACCCTGAAACCCATCTTCCGATAGAGTATTACTGCAAGCTGCCCGCCGATATCGAGCGCAGGCACGTGTTCGTGCTCGATCCGATGCTCGCGACAGGCGGCTCGGCGGCCTCCGCCATCGACTTCATCAAGGAGCGGGGCGGCAAAAACATCTCCTTCGCCTGTCTGATCGCGGCGCCGGAGGGCATAGAGGTCTTGCAGAAGGCGCACCCGGACGTGGATATCTTCATCGCGGCCAAGGACAGTCATCTGAACGCGCATAAGTATATTGTGCCGGGGTTAGGGGATGCGGGGGACAGGCTCTACGGAACAAAATGATGGGTTGACTGTTCAAACGGCCGGTCTTTTTTCCGAATCTCGAACCCGAATCGATAAGCCCGCCACGGCAACGTACTATTTGTACGCCTTCGCGGCAGGCTTCCCGATTCGGAACCGACCTTCGAAAAAAATCCGCGCCCATTTGACCGGTCTTGATTGGAGTTTGATTGAAATTTTCAAGCTGCCGGTCTTGATTGGGGTTTTGATGGATCGGCCTTGGTTGAAATTTTCAAACGACCGCCCTTGATTGAAATTTTCGAACGGCTGCCTTTTCCCGATCAAAAACGAAGGAGAGCGATAGATGAACTTGGAGAACGCGGGCGCGCCGCGGGCGCGCGGGAACGACAATGTGTTCGATGTGCTCCGCGAGCGGGGCTTCATACGGCAGACCACGCACGAGGAGGAGATTCGGGAGCTGCTCGCGCGCGAGAAGATCAGGTTTTACATCGGCTTCGACCCGACGGCCGACAGCCTGCACGTGGGGCACTTCATGCAGATCATCATCATGATGCACATGCAGCGCTGCGGACACACCCCCATCGTGCTGATCGGCGGCGGCACGGGCATGGTGGGCGACCCCTCGGGCCGTTCGGACATGCGCCGCCTGATGACGAAGGAAACGGTGGCGGAGAACTGCCGCCGCTTCGAGGCGCTGTTCAGCCGCTTCATCGACTTCTCGGACGGACGCGCCGTTGCCGTGAACAACGCGGAATGGCTGCTGGACCTGAACTACATCGACTTCATCCGCGACATAGGCCGCCATTTTTCCGTCAACAAGATGCTGACCGCGGAATGCTTCAAGCAGCGGATGGAACAGGGCCTGAGCTTTCTGGAGTTCAACTACATGCTGATGCAGTCCTATGATTTCCTCGAATTGTTCCGCAAGTACGACTGCCGCATGCAGTTCGGCGGGGACGACCAGTGGTCGAACATCCTCGGCGGCGTGGATTTGATACGGCGCGAGCTCGGCGGCCGCGCCTACGGCATGACCTTCACCCTGCTCAAGACGAGCACGGGCCAAAAGATGGGCAAGACGCAAAAGGGCGCGCTGTGGCTCGACGCGGACAAGACCTCCCCCTACGAGTTCTTCCAGTATTGGCGCAACGTCGAGGACGCGGACGTCCGCACCTGTCTTTCCATGCTCACCTTCCTCCCGATGGACGAGGTGGAGGCGCTTGCCGCGCTAAAGGACACGGAGATCAACCGCGCCAAGGAAACCCTCGCATACGAGGTGACGCGGCTCGTGCACGGTGCGGAGGAAGCGGAAAAGGCGCGCGACGCCGCGCGAGCCCTCTTCGCGGGCGGCGCCGATTCAGACGACATCCCCACAACCGTGCTTCCCGCGGAGCGCTTCTCGGGCGCCGGCGTCGGCCTGGCCGATCTCCTCCGCGAGCTGGGCCTTGTGAAAAGCAACGGCGAGGGCCTGCGCGCCATAGAACAGGGCGGTCTTTCCATCGACGACGCGCGGATCACGGACAAAAAATTCGCCGTCACAAAGGAACTTTTCAAGGAGGATTTTATTCTAATAAGGAAAGGCAAAAAGACCTTCCGCAGAATAAGATTGAGCTAATCGGCGCAGAAAACCGGCCAAGCAAGCCCGCGAATCAAGCGGTGGGACGGCGTAGAAAAACAATAACAATGAGCCGAGAGGCGGTCTTGATGCCAATTCTCGGGCTTTTTGTTTTTTGAAACACAATCATAAAGGAGGAATGCCGCGTGGCGGAAAGCGCTGCAAAAAACAATACGGAACGGAAGCCTTTGATCGAGGTTCGGCATGTGCGCAAGGTCTATCGCATGGGGAGCGAGCGGATCGTCGCGCTCAACGACGTGAGCCTCGAGATCCACAAGGGTGAAATCGCCTGTTTTCTCGGAACCTCGGGATCGGGCAAATCGACTTTTTTGAACATGGTGGCCGGCCTCGAAAAGCCGACGCGCGGAGAGATCATCATCGGCGGCGTCCCGATCCACAAGCTGGACGAAGCGGGCGTCACACTGTTTCGACAAAAGAACATCGGCTTTATCTTTCAAGCTTACAATCTGATGCCGATGCTGACGGCGATGGAAAACGTCAGCCTTCCGCTGCTGTTTCGCAACGTGGACAAGCACAAGCGGGATGCGCTGGCGCGGCAAGCCATAGAATTGGTCGGGCTCAAGGGCTACGAGAAGCGCAGGCCGACGCAGATGAGCGGCGGACAGCAGCAACGGGTGGGCATCGCGCGCGCCCTGGTCGGACGCCCCAAGATCATATTCGCGGACGAGCCGACGGGCAATCTGGACACCAATACGACAAAAGAAGTCATGAATATCATCGTGCGCATGGCCAGGGAGAACACGCAGACGCTCATACTCGTCACCCACGACAGGAGCATCGCCGACTATGCGGACAAGATCGTAACGGTCAGGGACGGCAACATCGTGGACCTTACGGTCAAACGAGAACCGCCGGGCAGCGGGGAATAGGGGTCCCGCAAGCCGGGCGGAAGGTTTCAAGGGGGAAGGGATTATGTATATCAGCATCAGCATGCGGAGGCTTTTCGCCGTCGTATCGGCGGCGATGTTTGTCATACCCGGATTTTTGCTCGCGTTCGCGCCCGCAGAGGCGTTCGCGGCGGTATCGGGCGTTTCGGCGCACCTCGAACCGAGCGTCGTCAATACAAAGCAAGGGGACAAGGACGTTTCCTTTGTGATGGTACTCGAAAACAAAAGCGGGCACAGCCTCGAAGGGATAAGCACGAGCATCGGCAAGACGAACGGTTTTTCGAACGAACGTGCCTTTGAAGGTCCGAGCACGCTCGAAAACGACAAGACGGCGAAGTACGGCTTCAGCGTGGACGTGGACGCAAACGCCGCTTACGGGACTTCCTACATTCCCATCACATTCACCCACAACGACGGCGAGCTCTGGTCGGGCGCCGCCGGCATCAACGTGGCGCGCAACATACTGCCGCCCTCCTCCGGCTTTGATACGCCGGTGGTGGACGTGGCCTACAAGCTTGACGGCGACAGCATGAAGGCCTCGGAAACGACAAACCTGGGCGTGACCCTCACCAACCGCGGCAACGTCATGCTGCAGGACGTGCAGGTTTCTCTGGGGCTGCCCGATATCATGTCGCTCGACAACAGCTCCGTCATACAGTTCATCGGCTACATGGGCGTGGGTGAATCGAAAACCATGAGATTTCCGGTGCTCACGGACAAAAAAGCCGAAAACAAGAATTATTCCGTCAGCATCAAGATCAGCGCGGTGAACAAGGGCACGACGGTGAATTTCGACCGCCCGATCTACGTTCCCGTCACGGG
>JAITLA010000036.1 GCA_031278145.1 Eubacteriales Family XIII. Incertae Sedis bacterium | reverse complement strand
GTTCAAAATCCGAGGCAAAACCGAAGTCGTATTCCGATTCGTCGCAATCGGAGTACAATACGCCGCTTTTGACAAACCCGCCCCGTTCATCCCACAGATGCAGCGTGTCCACAGCCTCGTCCCGCTCCCAATCGGTGTCCTTTGCATGATTTCCGAGCAACAGAGCTCGGATATCCCGCGCGGTTCTTTCCAGAATTTTTCCATCGGAAATCGCGTCCCTGACGGCACGCCGCGTCACAGAGCCGATGTCCGCCGGATTTTGGGCGGCGACCGCAAAAGCGATGGGGATCGTGATTTCCGCCTTGTACAGATCCGCCACGTCGTATACGAAGGAGCGTTCATGTCCCGTATGTATGAAACCGAGCCCCGGAGAGCACCCCATCGCAACGATCACGCTATGCGCGACGCCGTACAGACAGGCGTGCGCGGCGGAGAGGGCCATATTGACCGGATCGCCGGCCGCGTAGTCGTCGGGATTGTACGCGCGACCGTTCCATTTGACGCCGGTTTTTTCGGAGGCGCTTTTGTAGACCCTGCGTATCCGCGTACCCTCGCGCCCGCGAAGCTGCTGCATGGTCATCTTTGACACGTTTTCGTTCGAAAAGCGCAAGCGATACATATCGCGTGCGACCGCAAGCCGTGTGCGCACGTTCGATACGAGCGCCGCCTGTGCGACCAACAAACGCGAGGAATGCGTGAGCGGCCTGCCGTGCGCGTAATAGCGCACGCCCCGCTCGCCCACCCATACGACACTTACGCCCATATCGCCGATCAATTCCATCGCGCGATGTGAAATATTCGTGCCGGGACCGAGCAATACCACGCTGAGCGCCGCTGCGGGAACGTGTACGGTGCCCCTCTCGTCGGTGAAGGTGATCGCGTTGTCCTGCCGGCTGATCAGACATCGCTCCGCGTACAGGAAGGACAAGCGTTCCCGTATTTGGGGAAGCTCCTGCAATTCCGCCTTCCGGGCGCCCTTGTACGCGCTCACGGAAGCCGCGCGACGGTCAACAGGCCGCAACCGTAGGCGCGCGCGCGTCCGATGCCTTGCGTCAGGGCATTCCTGAACAACGCGGTGTCGCTGACGGTCAGCGCGCCCTCAAAGCTCGCCCGCGCCAGCGTCACCTCGCGACGGTCCGGCCCATGGCCCTTGTGAAATCGGACCGTATCGCGCCGGACCACATCGAGGGCGTCATCCCGCAGAGCAAAACCGTTGCGTTCGGCGCGGGCAAGGAGCCAGCTTCGCTGATGAGAAGCGGTAACGTGTGCGTATATCTTGCCCTTGACCGTATGCACCGGATTGGCCGTCAGGCGAAAACGCCACACGGAACCCCGCGTCACCCGTTCGAGCAATGGCCCATAATCCCCGGATTCGCCCGTCTGCCCGCTCGCGGGCCAGCCGTATTGCCTTATGAAGTCCGTGAAATCCGGCTTGATCGGGGCGGCAACGAGGATGTACAAGTTGTGCTCAAGCGCATCCGCGCGCCACAATATCCGCCCGTCCGATTTGGGAAAGCATGCCTTGATCGACGCGTGCAGGATCTGCGGATTCATCAGCGCGCGTTTTGTTTCGATGCGTTGCTTGTTGACCTCAACCCTGGATAGGTACATCGTAAGCCTCCAATTCGCCGAATGCGTCATGCTCCGTTTGCGCTTGCTCGTTCGTGCGCGTTTCGTCCTCCCGCGCGCCGCGCGCCGATTCGTTTTTCATCCAAACGGCCTGCGGTTCCGAAACGACGCTTCTGAAAGCATACCGCCGATATGCCTGCGAGAAGCTGAGCGGCAGATCTCGCACCTCAAAGCTGCCCGGTTCGCCGAAAGCGGCGTCCCGCACGATCTCGAGAGCCACCTCTTCGGGCTGCTTTTTCCTGTGCCAATCGACCGCCTGCCAAGGCGCCTCGCATAGCGCGTCCATCAAGGACTTCGGGACAAGGCCCAACACGAGAGGCAGGGTCGGCGGGCAGGACCTGCGTCCCAAGGCTATCGGAAACACGGGATTTTGGAGCGCCGCCTCGATTTTTTCCAGCAAGTCGCGCGGTCCTTCAAGCCCGGCGAGAAAGATCGCGTCCGAAAGGTAATACCTGTCGGATATGAAGGCCACCCGTCGCCTTTCGCCGAAGGTGTGCGCCGTATGGAAGTCCTTGATGATCCGTCCCGGCTGATCGATGCGCACCGCAAAACCGAGGCGCGACAATTCCTCCGGCGAGTCGTTTCGGCCATAGCCGAGCGCTGCGGCGACAAGCCCGATCACGCCGCTCTTCGTCGGTTCGCGATTCGTCGTCCTGCGGCTGAATTTCGACCCGACGCCCCAAGCCTGCAGCGGCGCCGCCAATCTCAAAAGAAGCGTATGCATCTTCCGCTCCTACGCTTTTGGCCGCGCGTCCGAGGCGGCGCCGAAGCGCGCTTGCACCTCATCCGCGAGCGCCTTGAGCAATTCGTCGAGATTGCGCCTCTCGCAGGGGCTGCCGTCCTCATTCCTCTGCTCCGCCAGTATGTCCGCGGCCTCGTCGAGCGCCACGACGTAGGAGCGCAGGGGCGGCTTCGCGAACGCGCGATACACGTCGTCGGCATGGTGGGCGAGCGCCCGGGTCGCGCGCCGCGCAAAGCCCTCTTCGGTGGAGGGTTTGATCGGCGTTTCAAAGGCGCCGACGAAATTCAGGGGCTGATCCTCGCGAATCGTGACGAGCGCCGCGTAGGCCGGCGTGCGATTGGCGAAGGTATTCTGCTTGCCCGTCGGCATGGACGCGATGAAGCCCCTCGCAAATTCGGAAACGGCCTTCGCCGTCACCCGCGCGTCGCCCGCCAGCTCTTCATACAGAAGATCCGTGAACACCGTCGCGTAGCGGTACAGCGTGGAGGAATTGAATTCCAAAAAGCCGAGCATGCCCGCGCCGGCGTCCTCTTTTTCCTCGCTGCGCTCCTTTACATCGTCCACGGCCGTAAAGTAATCGTATTCGTTTTCCACCTTGTGCACCGAGATGCCGTGCGCGACCTGCACGGACGCGTCCGCGTTCAGCAGGGGATCGTCGGCGACCATGCGGCCGAACAGCGCGATCTCGACCGCATGCTCCCTTCTGTTCAAGGCCTCCTTCGCGGCGGCCTTGTCGATCTCGGCGCCGCTTTGCCTCGCCTCTGCGGCGAGGCGCGCCAGAGCGTCCGTCTGCGTCGCGCTTATGAAGAACAGGGCCTGCGCTTCACGATCCTTCGTCTTTACGCCCGCCGCGTTGACAGCCTTCTCTGCGAAATCCATGGCTTCCTCTCGGGCGATCTCCGCGTCCAACTCCACGATCCGCTTCGCCACCGGCTCCACGATCCGCTTCGTGCGCATACTGAGCTCGGTTTCCTTGAAATGCTCTCTGAACATCTCCCGTATCGCTTTCTTCCAAGCCTGGCTCGATACGCGCGCGCGCTGCGCGCCCCCGTACAGCGCCGTCTTTGGGCTGCCCGTGTCGTCCCGGTTGAGATTGCTCGGCGGCACGGTCTGGATCACGTGAAAATCGATAATCGTCTTAGGCATCGCTTCCTCCTTTGCTTGCGGCTTCATCGCTTGCGTCTTTGTTGTCGAAATAATGGAAATCCTTTCCCCATTTCCGCAAAACCCTCCCCGCGGACTCGGAACCGAACCGCAGATTGTACAGATCCGCCGCGAAGCCTACGTAGTCGAGCTTGACATCGCCCTGCTTCAAAAGCTGTATGATGCCGCGCGCGTGCCGGTTGATTTCCGCGGGCGTCCTTGCCGTGGCCAGCGCGTCGAACCTGCGCTTGATGCCCGGCGGCTCATTGCCGGGCTTCATCCGCTTCAGCCTGTTTGCGGCCGCGCCGAGAGAGCCCGCGTCC
>JAITLA010000025.1 GCA_031278145.1 Eubacteriales Family XIII. Incertae Sedis bacterium | reverse complement strand
GGATGGGCTGCGGCTACGGCGCCTGTCTCGGCTGCATCTGCAAACTCGCGGACGGGGGCGAGGTCTTCGCGAGCCGCCGGGTATGCCGAGACGGCCCCGTCTTCAACGGAAGCGAGGTGATCTGGGATGTCTGAACCCGATCTGCGCGTCGCCTTTTGCGGCCTGAACTTCCGCAACCCCGTCTTTACGGCGTCCGGGACCTTTTCGGCGCGGGAAAGCGGACGATTCTACGATTTCGCGCAGCTCGGCGCGGTTACGGCGAAGGGTGTGTCGGCGCGGCCTTGGCCCGGAAACCAGACGCCGCGCATCGCGGAAAGCCCCTGCGGCATGCTGAACGCGATCGGCCTGGAAAACCCCGGCGCGGATCGCTTCATCGCGGAGGAGCTGCCCTTCCTGCGGGCGTACATCGGCGACTCCGGCACGCGCGTCATAGCGAATGTGGCGGGCCGCAGCGCGGACGAATACTGCGAGGCGGCGGAAAAGCTCGACGGCGCGGACGTCGATCTGCTGGAACTGAACATATCCTGCCCGAACATCCGCGAGGGCGGTCTCGCCTTCGGCGCGGACCCGCGCATGGCGGCGGAACTGACGCGGGCGGTGCGGCGTCTCGTGAAGAAACCGCTGATCGTGAAGCTGACGCCGAACGTGACGGATATCACGGAGATCGCGAAGGCGGTCGAAGCGGCGGGCGCGGACGCGCTTTCGCTCATCAACACCCTGGTCGGCATGCGCATCGACGTGAACCGGCGCGCGCCGATTCTCGCAAACGTAACGGGGGGATTGTCGGGACCGGCGGTGAAGCCGGTCGCCCTGGCCATGGTATACAGGACGGCGCGCGCCGTGCGCCTGCCCATCATAGGCATGGGCGGCATTATGAGCGGCGAGGACGCCGCGGAATTCCTGATGGCCGGCGCCTCCGCCGTCGCCGTGGGGACGGCCGCGCTGATCGATCCCGCCTCGCCCCTGCGGATACTCGAGGGCCTTGCGGCCTTCATGGCGGAGAAGGGCTACGCGGACACGTCCGCGCTCAGGATCTTGTAAAGGAGGGCGCCCATGCGCGACAAATCGGAATTCATAGAGTTTATGCTGCGCTCAGGCGCCCTGCTGTTCGGGGATTTCACGACGAAGAGCGGCAGGAGATCGCCCTATTTCATCGACGCGGGCGCCTATCGCACGGGGGAGCGGCTCGCGCGGCTCGGGCGCTTCTACGCGGACTGCATCGAGGCGCACATCGCCGCCGGCGACATCGCGGCGGACCTGCGCGTGCTGTTCGGGCCCGCCTACAAGGGTATTCCGCTCGCCGTTTCCGCGGCCATGGCTCTGGCGGAGCGCGGGCGCGAGGTGTATTACTGCTTCAACCGCAAGGAGGCCAAGGACCACGGTGAGGGCGGCGAGCTCGTGGGCTATGTCCCACGGGACGGCGACCGGATGCTCATTGTGGAGGACGTCGTCACGGCGGGCACGGCGGTCAGGGAAACGCTGTCCCTTCTGAAAAGGATTGCGGACCTGCGCGTGGAGGGGCTCGTCGTTTCCGTGGACCGCATGGAGCGCGGCCGGGGCGCCCTCTCCGCCGTCCGCGAGCTGCTGGCGGACTGCGGCGTCAGGACCTTCCCCGTCGTTACGATTGCGGACATCCTCGCGTTTGTGCGCGACAATCCCGCAAGCGAGGCCTTTCGCATCGACGCCGATATAAGAAAAAGGATGGAAGATTACTTCGCGGAATATTGTGCGGACGCCCGTTCGGTGATACAATAGAAGCGGAAAACGCGTTACCGCCCGGATACCTTCAACCAAAACCACGCAACCGCGGGGCTCGAGGGGTCGCGGGCGCGAAAAAGGACAACACATGGCATTCACACATCTGCACGTGCATACGGAGTACAGCCTTCTCGACGGCGCCGCGCGCGTCGGCGATCTGATCGCCCGCGCGAAGGAGCTGTCCATGGACGCCGTGGCCATCACCGATCACGGCGTCATGTTCGGCGTGATCGAGTTCTACAAGGCGGCCAAGCGGGAAGGGATCAAGCCGATCATCGGCTGCGAGGTCTATACGGCCGCGCGCTCCATGCGCGACAAGGATTCCGAGCGCGACAAGCAGCAGGGCCACCTCGTTCTGCTCGCGAAGGATATGACCGGTTATCGGAATTTGATCAAGCTCGTTTCCGAATCGTACATCAAGGGCTTCTACTACAAGCCGCGCGTGGACAAGGAGCTGCTGCGCCGCCACGCGGAGGGCCTGATCGCCCTTTCCGGCTGCATCGCGGGCGACGTGCAGCGCAAGCTGCTCGAAAGCAACTACGAGGGCGCGAAGCGGGAGGCGCTCGCGTTCCGGGAGATCTTCGGCGAAGGCAATTTCTATCTCGAACTGCAAGACCAAGGACTCGAGGAGGAGAAGCGGATCCTGCCCGATATGCTGCGCCTGCGCGAGGAAACGGGCATCCCCCTCGTCGCCACGAACGACGTGCATTACGTGCGTCGGGAGGACGCCGCCGCGCAGGACGTTCTGCTGTGCATACAGACGGGCAAGCGCATCGACGACGAAGACAGGCTGCGCTTCCGGAGCGATCAGTTCTACCTCAAGTCGGAGGAGGAGATGGGCGCGCTCTTTTCCGATCTGCCGGAGGCCCTCGCCAATACGCGGCGGATCGCGGACGCGTGCAATCTCGAATTCCGCTTCGACGAGCTGCATCTGCCGGAGTT
>JAITLA010000238.1 GCA_031278145.1 Eubacteriales Family XIII. Incertae Sedis bacterium | reverse complement strand
TCGCGCAATTCCAACATTGTATGTGTTACACAAATGAACCGTCCCCATGTGTTCTGCGCCCAATGCCGACTTTTTCAGTGGCCTCCTGTAGAGGCGGGGGACTGATGCCGTCGTTCAATCTTTTCGATAAAAACCCATTGATGCCGCCATCCAAAAATGGCATAATGGAAGCATAAAAAGGAGTTGAACGATATGCTTGATACGCTTGCAACCATCCCCGTGGCGGAAAGCCCCGGAACGGCCTGTTTCCTGCTTCTTTCCGAGAACGGCGCCTTCCTCGCGGACACGGGCTACGCCTTCGGCGCGGAGGCCGCGGCGCAAAACATCGCGCGCGCGCTCGGCGGGCGGCCGCTCGACTGCATCCTGCTGACCCACTCCCATTTCGACCACGTGGGCGGCCTGTCCGTGATGAAACGGCATTGGCCGGACGCCAAGGTGATCGCGCATCCCCGCGTAAAAGAGATCCTCGCGCGGCAGAGCGCGAGAGCCCTGATGCGCGCGCTGGACGACGATACGGCCAAGAAGTGCGGCGCGCCCGCGGCCGGGGGGAATCCGGACGAGGATCCCGTGCCGGACATGTGCGCGGCCCGTGAGGGCGATGTGCTGCGCATAGGTGGCGCGTCGATCCGCGTCATGGAGATGCCGAGCCACACGAAATGCTCCGTGAGCTACCATTTTCAAGAGGACGATCTGTTTGTCCTGAACGAAACCGCGGGTGTCAAGCTCAAAACGGGCGAGGCCGTTCCCGCCTTCGTCCTCAGCTACAAGGCCGCTCTGGAGGCCATCGCGCGGACGGAGAAAACGGCGCCGCGGCGGATGCTGATCTCCCATCTCGGCGAGATAAGCGGCGAGGATGTGACGCAATATCTGAAGGACGCCCGCGCGGCGGCGCGGGCTGCGGCGGAGTTGGTGCTGACGAGGCACAGGAAGGGCGAAAGCCCCGATGCGATCCTCGACGCCTGCACGGAGAGGTTCTATGTGGGCTCGCTCCGCGAATATCAACCGGTGGAGATATTCCAAAGCAATATGCGCGCCATGATTCCGCGCTTGATCGCGGAAACGGAGGCGGAGGCGGACCGATAGGGACGGGGACGGGCCGATCAGGCGCTCTTCGCCATCTCTATCAGGAGGATGTGCGCGTTTTCGAGGGCGTGCAGCCGGATCGTCTGCTCCGTTATCTCCAGGGCGTCGCAGGCGAAGAGCGACAGCTCGCCCACGCGGACCGCGCCCTCTATGAGGACCATGTAGGCCTGTCTGTTCCGGGACACGATGAACTCCAGATCGCCGCCCTGCGTCAGGATTGTGGCAAAGGCGTAGACATCGGCGTGTATCCTTATCGGCGATCCGTTGTCGGCGTTGTTCGCGCCGGCGGCGATGGGCAGCCAGCGGTTCATCCGCTCCTCGAGGGCGAAGCGGTATTCCCCGTAGCACGGCGCGTATCCGTTTCGATCCGGCAATATCCAAATCTGCAGGAAGCGGAGCGGCTCGTCGGCGCGATTGTTGTATTCGCTGTGGAAGATGCCCGTGCCGGCGCTCATGTACTGCACCTGCCCGCGCGTCAGGCTGCTGCGGTTCCCCATGCTGTCCTCGTGCGTGAGCTCGCCGCGCACCACGTAGGACAGGACCTCCATGTTCTTGTGCGGATGCGTATCGAAGCCCTTGCCCGGCCTGACCAGATCGTCGTTGAGCACGCGAAGGTCCCCGAACTGCATGTTGGCCGGATTGTAGTATTCGGCGAACGAGAAATGATGCCGGCTGTCGAGCCACGCGTGAACGCTCCGGCCCAGCTTTTTGCCGTCGATGTAACGCAACATGATAAAAACCCCCTTTCCGCTCCCTCGTGCGGTCGCGATGCGAATGAGCGGCCGGCCTCACCGTGCGGGAGCGCCGTCCGTTTCGGAGGCCGCCGCAAGGATATCGAGCAGATCGCCGGCCTTTTCGATGCGATAATCGGGCGCGTCCGGGCCCGAGCGTTCTCCCTCGGGTACGGCCACGGCCCAGCCGACGAGCACGGATTTCACGCCCGCGCCGCGCGCGCACAGGATGTCGTTGCGCGTGTCGCCCACCATCAGCGCCTCCTCGGGCTTCTTGCCGAGCTTTGCGAGCGCGATCCGCACCGGTTCGGGATCGGGCTTGAATTTCGTGCAATCCTCGCAGGTCACGATCAGATCGAAATAGTCCGTAAGCCCGTATTTTTCAAGGCCCTCCATCGTGGTGGCAGGCAGCCGCGAGGTTACGATTGCGAGCGCATAGCCCCGCGCCTTGAGCGCCGCGAGCAGCTCCCGCACGCCGGGGAACACGGAGATCCGAGGCCCGAAGTTGTTTCTGTGATAGCTGCGGTAGATCTCCACGCTCTCCTCTACGGGCACATGCGGGAAGAAGCGTGCGGCGGTGTCGTGCAGGATCTCGCCGAAGGTCGCGACGATGTCCTCCACGGGCCTTTCCGCGCCCGTAAGGGTGCGAAAGGTGTGCTGCCACGAATCGATGATCACGCCGTTCGTGTCCATGACGGTGCCGTCGAAGTCGAACAATACGGTATTGACGCGCATTTCAGTTTATCTTATCCTTCCGCATGCTGAGGGCAAGCTTCTGCCTTTCGGTGTCTATGCGCACGATCCACACCTTCACCGTATCTCCGACGCTGACGACATCCATCGGGTGCCGTACATAGCGGTCGCTCATGCGAGAGATATGCACAAGCCCGTCGTTCTTGACGCCCACATCGACGAAGGCGCCAAAGTCGACGACATTGCGGACCGTGCCGACGAGCTCCATGCCGACCCGCAGGTCATCGAAGGATTTCACGTCCTTGCGGAACACGACGGGCGGCGCGTCCTCGCGCGGATCCCGCGCCGGCTTTCTTATCTCCGCCACGATATCCCGCAGCGTGGGCAGGCCGACGCCGATCTCATCGGCCAGCCGCTTGAGGCTCTCGCCAATCCGCGCCTCGTCGGCTTTCTCCTTTGCGGCCTCGGCGCCGGAGGCGAGGGGCGCGAGGGCCGCGAAGCCCTTCAGCCTCGGACGCCTGCCGGATTCGGGTGCGCGCGACGCTTCCGCGTAGGCGGAGCAGATGCGCTTCTCGATATCCGAAACGCCGCCGCGCGCGATCTCGTCCTCCCCGACGGAGGCGCACCGGAGCACCGCAAGCGCCGCCTCGTAGGATTCCGGATGCACGGAGGTGCCGTCCAAGGGATTCCGTCCCCCCGCGATGCGCAGAAAGCCCGCGCATTGATCGAAGGCCTTCTCGCCCAGCTTGGGGACCTCCTTCAACTGCGTCCTGTCCTCAAAGCGCCCGTTTTCCTCGCGCCAGGCGACGATGTTTTTCGCAATCGCCGTGTTGATGCCGGCCACGTAGGACAGCAAGGGCGCGGAGGCCGTGTTCAGGTCCACGCCCACGCGATTCACGCAGTTTTCCACGACGCCCGTAAGCGCGCGTTCGAGCAGGCCCTTGTTGATATCGTGCTGGTACTGTCCCACGCCGA
>JAITLA010000219.1 GCA_031278145.1 Eubacteriales Family XIII. Incertae Sedis bacterium | reverse complement strand
GAACACATGGGGACGGTTCATTTGTGTAACACATACAATGTTGGAATTGTGCGATTTACCGGCACGGGCCACAGTGCCAAACCTGCCCAATACACAAAAGAACCGTCCCCGTGTGTACTACGTGATATAATTGAATTGTTGCGCGAAGCGGAAACGGAGATTCACGGCCCAAGGGGAGGCTGTTTCCGCGTGCGCGGTTTCGGAATCATATTTTGAATTTTGCGAAAACGAAAGGATTGCAAAGGAACTCAAGATGCGAACGAAGATTACGAGTATCACCCTTGTCTGTTTCTTGGTGGGAATATTGGCGATATTGTTGACGCTGTTTTTTTATCTGCGTTCCGTATTCGGCTACATCACGGAGGATGCCCTCGAAAAACAGGCCGCGAGATACAGCAACATGATCCAAAATCAATTTGAAAACCCGGTGTCCTTCTTGTCGGGCTTGGCGAGCGTCGCGGAGGCGCAGATCGCAAGCGGCGATACGGACAGGGTCGCCTTGCAGCGGCAGCTGCTCCGCGCCTTCGACGAGTACGAAATCTCGGAGGGTACGGCCTTTATGATGGAGCCGAACGCATACGACGGGCTGGACGGAGAATATATCGGCACGAACTACGGCACGGCGCGGAGCGGCAGGATTTCCTACTACTATTACCGCGAAAACGGCCAAACCAAGTACCAACCATACGTTGACGAGAACGACATCGAGTTTGAGCAAGCGTATTACACGCTGCCCAAGGCGCGCAAGCGGGCCGTGTTTTCCGATCCCTACCTGTATACGATCAGCGGCAACACGGCGTATATGATCACGGCGAGCCGGCCTCTGCTCGGCGATGACGACGCGGTTTTGGGCGTCGTAACGGTCGATATGTATCTGTCCGGCATCCACGCGGCCCTGTCCGAGGAACGGATCTACGATACGGGCTACATCGTGATCACGAGCGAAACGGGCAAGGTGCTCTACGGCCCCAATCTCGACGATGTGGGCAAGGACGCCGCGTCCGTCGGCCTCGGGTACGAATTGCCGACGGAGGCCGAAGGCCTGCGCCATTCCAAGGCGGCATCCGTCGTGAACGGCAAATCGAGCGTGGTCGCGACGGAGCTCGTCAGGTTGGGCTTGGCGGACAGCGGCTTCTACGTGTCCGTCGTGGCGCCGGAGAGCGAGGCCAACGCGGCGTATACCACGCTGCTGCTGCTCATGATCGTGCTCTTCGCGATTGTGGGTCTTATCATCGTGGCGGTGGTCAGCATCGCGCTGGGCCGCGCGCTTCGCCCGCTCGGCATGATGATGCGCTTCCTGAAGCAGGTGGGCGAAACGGGAAACCTGGCGCTTACGGACGCGGAATGGAAAACGATCCGGGTCGCCGCCGTGCGCAGGGACGAGATCGGCCGGTCCCTCGCCGCCTTCGCGAAGATGATGGAGCATCTCATCCACTGCGACGGCACGCTTCGGGCCGTTACGAACCGCGATTTGACCGTCGATGTCAGTACGCTGGGCGACAGGGATACGATAGGGCTCTCCCTGCGCTTGATGATTGCGAATCTGAACGAGATGTTTGAGGAGATCAACCTGTCGGCCAATCAGGTGTCGGACGGCTCACAGCAGATCGCGGACGGCGCGCAGAGCCTCGCGCAGGGGGCGACCGAACAGGCCGACTCCGTCGAACAGCTTTCCAACGCCATCTCTGAGGTTTCCGGCTCCGTTGCCGAGGTGGCCGCTTCCGCGAAGAATCTCGCGGCGCTTGCGGCCGGCATCAAGGTGAAGGCGGAGCAGGGAACGGAGCAGATGGGCGAGATGATGGAGGCCGTGCGCGAGATCAACGAGGCCTCGCACAGCATCAACAGCGTGATCAAGATCATAGACGACATCGCGTTCCAGACGAATATCCTCGCCCTGAACGCCGCCGTCGAAGCGGCGCGCGCGGGTCAGTACGGCAAGGGCTTTGCGGTCGTGGCCGAGGAGGTCCGCAATCTCGCGGCGAAGAGCGCGGAGGCCGCGAAGAACACGGGCAGCCTGATCGAAAACTCCGTGGCCAAGGCGGAGCTCGGCGTCGCCATCGCCGGCAGGACGAACGAATCCTTGGAGGAAATCGTGAACGGCGTCATCGATTCGAGCAAGGTCATCGATAAGATCGCGCTCGATACGGGCAAGCAATCCGTCGTTGTGGAGCGGATCGACGCGAGTGTCGGGCAGATTACGCAGGTTGTGCAGATGAATACCGCCACGGCGGAGGAGAGCGCCGCGGCCTCCGAGGAATTGAGCGGCCAATCCGCGGTGCTCAGCGGCTTGATCGGCCGCTTCTCGCTCAGGACGCGGCCGGATCGGGACGCGCCGCCCGCCCGCCCCGCATTCGGGCAGGGCGCGGCAAGGGCGATTGCGCCGCCCGCCCCGCGCGAAGGCGGCGCCGCGCTTCCCCTCGGGCACGCGGCGGCGCCCGCCGCGCAGGAACACCGCAGCCGCAGCGAACGCTTCACGTGGAGCAGCGATCTCGAAACGGGGAACGATCTGATAGACACGCAGCACAAGCAATTGATCGAGGCGCTCGGAAATCTCACGGACGCGTGCTCGGGCGGCAAGGGGCGCAGCGTTTTGGCGGAAACGATGGATTTTCTCGAAAGCTATACGGCGAAGCATTTCGGCGACGAGGAGGCTTTGCAGAAGCAGTCCGAATATCCGGATTATCCGAACCACAGGAGGCTGCACGACGACTTCAAGCGCGTCGTCGCGGAGCTCGGGCGGCAGCTCAAGGCGGAGGGTCCGACGATTGTCCTCGTGGGGAAGGTGAACACGAACATCGGCGGCTGGCTTGTGAACCACATCAAGCGCGAGGATATGAAGGTGGCCGCGCATCTGCGCAAGTCGGAGTAGCGACCGCGACGAAACGGAGGCTTTCTCAATGGAAGAGCATATCAGAATAACGGAACCCGCGCGGAACCTGCGCCGCATGGCGCGCGCGGCCCTCAAGGAGCATTGGAAAACGGCGCTGCTCGCGTATGTGCTCTATATTCTCCTGATTTCGGTGCCCGCGATGCTGCTCGAGAGCATCTTGGGCGGCGGCGAGCTCGCGGCCGTGCAGTCGATGGTCGAGCTTTACAGGCTGATCATACAGGGTCCCTTGCTCCTGGGTATTTCCGTGTTCTTTCTCGACCTTGTGCGCGGCGCGGAACACGGCCCCGGCATGATCCTCGGCGGCTTCAACAACTTTTTCAAAGCCTTTGGCCTGTTTCTGCTGTTCACGCTTTTCATGCTCCTTTGGATGCTGCCGGTCGTCGTGCCGCTTATCGTGGCGGCTTCCCTGCTGTTCGGCGCCCTGTTCGTCGGTTCCTCGCACGGCGACGCCGCGCTCGGGGGCGTTGCGTCCACATTCCTTTCTCCGGGCGGGGCGCTGTTTGTGTGCGTTCTCGTGGTCCTCGTTCTCGTCATCGCCGTTGTTTTTATGCTTACCTACGCGCAGGCCTTCTTCCTGCTGGCCGACGATCCCGGGATCGGAACCGGCGCGCTCAGGCGGAGCCGCGGGATGATGCGCGGAAACAAGTGGAAGCTTTTCTGCCTTACGATCAGCTTCGCCGGATGGTATATCGTGCCCTTCGTCGTCTTCTGCGCCGTTCTGTCCCTGTCCATGCCGCCGTATCTATCGTCCGCAACCGCGACGGCGGCCGTGTCCCCGGCCGTGTCGCGGCTGCTTACGCTCATCGCGAGCCTGCTCTTTGCGCCCGTTCAGGTGTATGTGACGGCGGCCGGCGCGATATTCTACGACATCCTCACGGGTCGCAGGCGGCTTTTGCCCCTCGACGCCGGCGAGGCTTGGCACCCGATCGGAGGCGAGAGCGAGAGCG
>JAITLA010000156.1 GCA_031278145.1 Eubacteriales Family XIII. Incertae Sedis bacterium | reverse complement strand
CCGCCGGCCAAGGCGCCGATCAGCATGCCTTCGAGCAGGCTGTGCGGATCGCCCTCCATGACGCTCCTGTCCATGAAGGCGCCCGGATCGCCCTCGTCCCCGTTGCAGACCAGGTATTTTACATCTGACTTCTGCTTGCGCACCTGCGACCATTTCCTTCCCGTCGGGAAACCGGCCCCGCCGCGCCCCCTGAGCAGCGAAGCGTCGATCTGCGCGATGATCTCATCGCCGTCCATATCGAAGAGCGCCTTCTCAAAGGAGGCGTAGCCGCCTATGGCGATGTAGTCCAAGATGGATGTCGCGTCGATGCGGCCGCAGTTTTCGAAGACGCGCCGCGTCTGTTTTCGATAGAAGGGGATTTCCGCCTGCCTCGGATAGCTCTTTGCGCCCTCCTTGCAGATGAGGCGTTCGAGGCATTCGCCCTCCGCGATCGTGCGGGAGACGATCTCCGCGCAGTCGTCGGGACAGACCTTGGTATACAGATAGCCCCACGGCTCGACGCGGACGAGCGGCCCCCTCTCGCAAAAGCCATGGCAGCCGCTCCTGTTGACGGCTACGGCCCCGTCCGCAGGCTCCGCTTCAAGAGAAAGCGCGCAGGGGATGCGCCGCTCACGCAAGACCCGCGCAAAGCGCTCGTAGATCGCGAGTGCGCCGCCGGCCACGCAGCCGGTCCCCGCGCAGATCAAAATCTTCTTCTCCCGCCGCGCCGCCTTGCTTTCGCATTCGCGCCTGAGCCTGCACAGTGCGGTTCGTTTTTCAAGCATTCTGTCGGTATCGGACATTCCGCAGCGCCTCCCATTAATGGTATTTATTTGATGCTTCAATCGAAACTGCGCAATTCCGCCAACAAGGCACAGATCGATTCGGGCGTCGCGCCCCCGTACACCTGCTCATTCACCGTCACCACGGGCGCCAAGCCGCAGGCGCCGAGACAAGAAACCGTTTCGACGGTGAAGACCAAGTCGTCCGTGGTCGTCTTACCGTCCGTCAAACCAAGCTCCCTGTAAAGTGTTTCCAGGATCGGCATCGATTTTCGGACGTGGCAGGCCGTTCCGTCGCAGACCTTGATGACGTATTTCCCCTTGGGTTCGAGGGAAAAATTCTCGTAAAATGTCGCGATGGAATAGAGGCGCGCTTGGCTGACGCCGAGCCGCTTCGCGAGATACGGAAAGGCTTCGCGGGGGAGATGTCCGTAATGTGCTTGCACGTCCTGCAAAACGGCGATGGCGGCGCTTTCGGTGCAACCGTTTCCCTCGATCAATCCGTCGAGCGGCGTGTAATCCATGTCGATCCCGTTCATGTCGCGGTTTTCCTTTCTGACAAAAAGCCGCGCGCCGCGAAGGTCGGAGCGACGCGCCGATGCATGCTGTTAACAGTTTAACAAATGCGCGGCGTTTTGAAATATATAAAAATTTCATACATGGATGATATATGAAATACTATATGGATATGCCGGGTGCGTTTTGAAGGCGCGCGGCGGATCGAAAAAGCGCCGTCCGCGCGGGGTGCGGGGCGCAACCGGAAATGCGGTGGGTGCGGGCCTGTGGAAAGGCAAAACAAAAGCGCGGACAATCCCCTCGGATTTTCCGCGCCCGCTCTGCGGCGACGATGCGCGACCCGCGCCGCTCAGGCCGGCAGGGCCGTCCGGAGCGTGGGTATGACCTGCTCCAGGTTTTTGATAAAGCCTCTTTCGAGCGAATTGAACACATATCCGGGCTTGTGGATCAGGATGTCGGTGAAGCGCAGGTTCGGCGCTTCGCATCGCTTCTGAATCAGGGCGTTCCGCGTGAGCACGTCCTGCGGCATGGGCGAAACCCACATGAAGCTGTTTTGGATGCGCGAGAGGAGATCGAACTGACTGCCTCGTTCGCAGACGGATATCCGTTTTCTGTTTTGCCCCCACGCGGACGCATTGCCGTCGCCCGCGTTGAATTGCGGCATCGCAAAATCGTTGTTCACGATTTCGATCATATCGCGCAGGTCGGAAATCCGAAGCGCGGATTTGTGCGCGAGCCGGTTTTTCGCGTTCAGGATCACCACGCTTTCCGATGAAAAGATATTCCGAAAATCCAGCCCGCATTCCGTGATGAAGGGCAGGGTGGAGCGCTCGTAGATGTCCTTGTAGCGCACGATCCCAAGGCCGTATCCGCTCTTGAGGATGTTGTTGATGGCCGCCACGGAATCGGTTTCCATGAAGTGAATGCCAAACGCGGAAACGCCGGACAGGGATGCGACGAAGGCCGTGAAGGCTTCCGCGATATAGCTTGCGCGGGGCACCGAAATGCGAAATTCATCGCCCCCGGGGAGCTTGACGTTCAGATGCGTCTGCATGTCCTCGAGCTGCGAAACGATGTTCTTCGCGTATTCCATAAAGACGCGGCCCTCCGCCGTCAGGGCGATGCCTCTCTTCGAGCGCTCGAATATCAAAACGCCCATGGAATCCTCGAGGTTTTTTATGTCCTTGCTCAGATTCGGCTGGCTGATGAAGAGGTTTTCCGCGGCCTTCGATATCGAACCGGCCTTCTCGACCTCAATCGCGTATTTTAGGTATTGCAGATTCACGCGCGGTACCTCCCTTCGTTTGTCCATACGGCAAGAAACGAGGATATCCTTTTCGTGCGACGGATGCGTTCCATCCTCTCGATACCGATTCTACCATAGAAACAGGCGTTTTGTAAAACGGCTTCACACGGCGTTGTAGTCGTTTTTTGAATACATATGCCTCCAAGGGGCGGGAAATACCGCCGCAGCCCCGGCGCGAAACGAACGCGGGACGCGGCGTTAAGGAAGATCTCATTGCCAAACCGCCGCAGACGCGGTATAATGCCACATGGAGGCACCGATTGCGGACAAGCCAAAATGGAAACGGAGGACAAGACGATGGTCGGAAGATTGATTGAAAAGGGTGAGGCAATCCTGCGCGAGAAGCATATCGACTACAACGGCAGGGCCGAAACGGGGGCGGCGGTGCGGATGTCGCGCGCGTACATCGATTCCTTGGCGCTTGAGATTCGCATGATCGACAGCGCGGAGGCTTCCACGGAGGCAAGCTTTTTCGGCGAACGCTTTTCGAGCCCCGTCATGCCCGCAGCCCTGTCCGGGCTGAACGGCGTATGGCCGGACGGCCTGACGCGGATCGCCGAAGCCGCGGCTGCGGCGGGGGTCCTTATGTGGGTGGGCATCGGCGAAGAGGCGGAGCTCGCATCCGTTACGGCCACAGGCGCCCGCACGGTCAAGATCGTCAAGCCCTACGCGGATCGGGATCTCGTGATCGAGAAGATCCGCCAAGCGGAGAAACACGGCGCCGTCGCCGTCGGGATGGATTCGATCTTCGGCTACGGCGCAAAGAGGGATGACGTTATCGTGGGACCCAAATCCAAGCTCAGTCCCAAGACGCAGGAGGATCTCGCGAGATTCGCGAAGCAAACGAGCCTTCCCTTCGTCGTCAAGGGCATCCTAAGCGTGCATGACGCCGAAAAGGCCGTGCGTGCGGGCGCCGCCGCGCTCGTCGTGTCAAGCCACAGCGGCTCCGTGCTCGACTATTCCGTCCCCGCGCTGCGCGTTCTGCCGGCTATCCGAAAGGCCGTCGGGCCGGAGCTGCCGCTGTTCGTCGACGGCGGGATCGCGCGCGGAACGGACGTGTTCAAAGCCTTGGCCCTCGGCGCAAACGGCGTTCTCGTCGGCCGGGCGCTCATTCGGGCCCTCGCCGTCAACGGCGCCGAAACGGCGGAACAGTATCTGCGCGGCGTCACGGAGGAGCTGAAGCGCGTCATGTCCCTCACCTCGTCGCCGTCCGTTGATCGGATTGATCCTTCGGTGGTCATCCCCTGCGCCGCGCCGCCTTTCATTGAACCGTAACCATAAAGAATTCAAATTTTGCTTCGTCAAAATTTGAGCGCGGAGCGCACTCAAATTGTTGAACGGATGTTTTGAGGGGACAAGGGCTTCTGCGCTCCTACGTGTGCCCGGAGCGAAGCGAACGGGTATCCCCGTTTGCGCCTTTTGCAAACGGTTGGAAGGAGCCACTCGACAACT
>JAITLA010000095.1 GCA_031278145.1 Eubacteriales Family XIII. Incertae Sedis bacterium | reverse complement strand
TCGGCATCGCCGAAACGGACGGGGCCGTGTCCCACCTGTTTTTCGCCGGGGAGGCGGCGCCTGCGGGCTTCACCCTCGCCGAAAGCCCGCTCCTTCGCGAAACGGCGGCGCAGCTCGCGGAGTATTTCGCCGGCGAGCGCAAGACCTTCGCTGTGCCGCTCGCCCCGCGCGGCACGGATTTCATGCTGTCCGTATGGCGGGCCTTGCGGGATATCCCCTTCGGCGAAACGCGCAGCTACAAGGAGATTGCCGCGCGCGTCGGCAAGCCGAGGGCAAGCCGGGCCGTGGGCATGGCAAACAATCGCAACCCCATCGCGATCCTCATACCCTGCCACCGCGTAATCGGCGCGAACGGCAGCCTCGTCGGCTATGCGGGCGGACTTTCCGTGAAGCGCTTCCTGCTGGATCTGGAGAGCGGCCGCGCGTAAGCCCGTGGGGCGCGCCCGCTTCGGGCGCGGGCTTTCGGTGGGCTATCGCGTCGTAGGGCGCGTCCCCGCCCCGGATCCGTATGATCAGGCGGTGCGGCAGACAGGCTATGCTGTCGCCCGGCAAGCGCCGGATCCCGCTGTGCACGCAGGTCTGCGAAGCGCAGTCGGCTTCCGAAACGCACACGCCGCCGTCCGCGACAACGATGCGGTTGTAGCCCCGGCTCGTGGTCACAAGCGTGTCGGAATCCGCGGAGAGCGGCAGGGTCCGCGTCAGTACGCCGTCCTCGTAGACCTCCGCGTACAGCGCGCCCGCGCCCGGCGCCTCGCGCGTCGCGGACAAAAACGCCATCGCCACGAGGGCCACCGCCAACAGGAGCGCAATGAGGATCGCGTCGAGGCGCTTCATCGCCGCGTACCCGCCCGTTCCAGAGCCCGCAGGCGCGGAACGGCCTGCCGCACGATCACGCCAACCACGACGCCGCTGACGAGGCTGACGAGAAGCAGAGGCGGCAGATAGGCGATCATGCCCATGCTTTCAAGAACGGCGCAGGCGACCAAAACCTGCCCCGCGCTGTGGCAGGCGGCGCCCACCGCGCTGACGCCAATCGGGCCGACGCGCGTCCCGAGGCCCCGCACGAGAAGCTGCATCGCGACGAGGCTGAGCAGCGAGCCGCTTATGCCGTACAGGAAGGACGAGGGACCGCCCGCGAGCACGGACAAGAGCGCGCATTTGAGTATGACGAGAAGCAGGCTGACGCGAAAGCGGAACAGATAGACGGCGGTCAAGACGACGACGTTGGACAGGCCGAGCCGCGCGCCGGGCACGAGAAAATCAAGCGGAACCATCCGCTCCAGCAGGCCCACCGCGAGGACAAAGGCCAAAAATACGCCGATCAGGGCCACCTCGCCCCTTTTGCTCATGCCGTATTCGCATGTCCGATCCCTTGCGCGCACCCCATCCCTTCCTTCCGCCGCAGGCGGCACGCGAGCCGTGCGCGGTCCGCACGGCAGCGCCGCGATCACGCCAATGAAAAACGCGCGTCCGTCACCTCGACCGCGCCCTTAAGCCCGTCCGTGACATGGATCCGCCGATCCGCGTCTATGAGTATGCCCTCACAGCCGCTCTCCGCAAGGAGGCGCAGGCCCTCCGCAAGCCCGCGCACAAAACAGGCCGTCGAAAGCCCGTCCGCCTCCGCCGAGGAACGCGCGAGCACGGTCGCCGACAGCAAGCCGCTCTGCGCGGGGAAGCCCGTTTCGGGGTCCAGCAGGTGGTGATAGACCGCGCCGTCCCGCTCGAAAAAGCGTTCATAGCCGCCCGAGGTGACCACGGAGATCGCCGCGGCCTCGACGACGCACACGACGCCGCTCTCCCCCGCGAGGGGCAAGCGGACGCCGACGCGCCAATTTGCGCCGCCGGCCTTTGTCCCCATGACATAGACGTTGCCGCCGAAATCCAAAACGGCGTGCTCGATTCCGCCCTCCCGCAGCACGGCCACGGCACTGTCGCAGGCGTGGCCCTTGGCAATGCCTCCGAGGTCGAGCGCCATGCCGCGCTCCGCAAGCCGCACCCCGCCCCGCGCGTCGAGTTCGATATCCCGGTAATCCACGAGGGGCAGGCGCTCCCGGATTTCCTCCCGCGACGGCAGGCGCGCGAAGACGCCGTCCTGCTTCCAGAGCGTCGTGATCGGGCCTATCGCGGGATCGAAGGCGCCGCCCGACAGCCCCGCTATGGCCTTCGCGCGCGCCAAAAGCGCGTAAAGCCCCTCCGAAACCCGGACGGGCTCACCGCCCGCCGCCTCGTTGACGGCGGATATCTCGCTGTCCGCGCGGTTCACGGACATGCGCGCGTCCACATCCTCTATCGCGAAAAAGCATTGATCGAGAAGCGCTTCGAGCGCCGCGTCGCTCGGCGCCGCGTCGAAGACGGAAATCGTGACGAGCGTGCCGAGCAGGTCCGTGCGCGCACGCGTGAAGGGTTCCGCGCGCGCCTCGTCCCCGCGCGCCGGCAAAGCGGAACAGGCCGTCGCCGCGCAGGCAAGCGCAAGCGCCAAAAAAAGGGCGGGGATCCCGCCGCGAAATCCCGCCCGCGCCTTCAAGAGGACTTCCATTTTGGACAAGCCAAAATGGAATTTGCCTTTCAGGAATTCCAAATCCGCAGCTTCATTCCGCATACGGCATCTCCTTTATATGCGCATTCATCCTCCTCCGAGATTTCGCACTTGCCTTTTATCAGCGTCGCCCCGAGCGCGGCAAACTTACGCATATATTGGAGGTTGCGGGCGCAAGGATACCCGTGTCCGCTTGTCCGGAACGGGAGCTTCGCCGCGCGCGCTATTGCGTTTTGCTCTCGGCCATGTGCCGGCTGAGCTCGTCCGCGGGAATGCCCGAGTATTTGGACGCCGTTTCAAGCGGCAGACCGTCGTCAAGCATCGCCATGGCCATTTCCAGCTTGCCCTTGCGTTCGCCCTTGCGTATGCCCTCGCGTTCGCCCTCGCGTATGCCCTCGATCTTGCCCTCGATCTTGCCTCTGCGCTTGCCGCGCCGTTCAAGCCGGTCAATCGCTCTCTCTATGGCGTAGGTCATCTGTGTTTCCTCCTTCC
>JAITLA010000069.1 GCA_031278145.1 Eubacteriales Family XIII. Incertae Sedis bacterium | reverse complement strand
CTTACGGCCTCGTCGAAGAACAGCAGAAGCTTGTACGCCGATGTGGCTATATTGCCCGTTCCGCTCAGGGTGACCCTGAAACGCGCGTCCGTGTACGGAATCGTGAAGGTGGCTTCCGTCAAACGCCCGTCCGCGTCAAAGACCTTCTCCACCGGGACGCTCGAATCGCTGTTCGCGTTCGTCAGGTTCGTGAACCATACGGTCTGCTTGTCCAAGGTGAAGGGCCGCAGGTACAGCGTCACGGTCATGTTCCCCTCGTGCAAGACGACCCGCGCGGGCTTCCCTTGGAGCGCGTCGTCAAGATCCGCAAAAAAGGCGGTCCCGCTGCTCAGGGCCATGATGTGCGCGGGCACGTCGTAGGGATCGCCCACGGGCGCGGCCGGCTTCTCTTCGAGCGCGGCGAGCGCATCCTTCAAATCCGCGAGGGCCGCGTCCACGTCGTCCTGCGTCGCTTCGGCATCGTCAAGGACGGCCTTCGCATCCGTCAGCGCGCTCCGCAAGGCCGTCCACGTTTCGGCCGTGTAATCGTCCGCGTCCAAGGCTTCCGCATCCGCGATCCGCGCTTCCAGTTCCGCCGTGTCAACGGTCTGCGCCGGCGGGTCCTCGGGCTTCTCCTCGAGCGCCTCGAGCGCCGCCGTCAGATCCGCGAGGGCCGTGTCAATCTCCTCCCGCGTCGCGTCCGCCTTCGCCGATACGGCCTTCGCCGTCGTCAGCGCTCTCTGCAAAGCCGCCCAGCTTTCGGCCGTGTAGTCGGCCTCTTCCGGTTTCTCCGCCTTCGCTATCGCGGCTTCCAGCGCGTCTACGTCGCCGATCTTTTCGGCTTGGAAGAAATCCAGCCCGACATAAACCCGGTACGCGCGTGACGCTCCCGTAAACCGTCCCCAAATATAGATGGGCGTGATCGTGTACGGGATCGTAAAGCTCGCTTCTATTATATTGCCGGCGTCGTCGAGAACCGTATGCACGGGGATGTTCGCGTCATTGGAGGGACCGTACAGCTCCGTGAACCAAAGGTCGGGTCCGGAGGTCCCCTCATCCTTGTAGGACCGCAGGGACAGCGTCACGGTCATGGCGTCCCCGTCGACCACAACCTTCGCGGGCGCGCCCGTAAAGGCATCGCCACGCCCATACAAGACGCCGGGCGCGGCGTTTTTCGCGTTCGTCAGTCCCGTTACGGGTACGCTCCAAATCCCGTCGCCGACGGGGCGCAGCTCTTCGAGCGCGTTTATCGCCGCTTGCAGATTCGCGTTCGCCTCGTCTATCGCGGACTGCGTCGCGCCGGGGTCCGCGTACACCGCATCCGCCGCCGCCAGCGCCTCTCGCAGGGCGGCATGGGAGGCCTCCGTATAGTAGGACGCGGCCCACCCATCGGAAGCAGTAAAGATGCTGAACTGCAGCGCCGTTTTGTCGGGGGGTATCAAATTGGCCTCTCGCCTGCTCAATATGCCGCTCAGGTGGCGCGTCGCCGTATCGAGCTGCACCTTGCGCGTGGCGTTGAGAATATTCAAGATATACGACGCCTTGGACAGTGCCGCCGTTACCTGAAGACTATAGAACCCCTCGTACAAACTCATGTCCAAGGCCTTGAGCTCCTCGTACAGGGCTATCACCGGCGCCCTGTCCGCGACCTCGGCCTTGAGCGCGCCCATCGCCGCGTCCAGCGCGTCGGCCTCCGCTTTGCGCGCGTCCTCCGTCGCGTTCGCGTCCAGCGCCACGGCCTCGGCCGCCGCTATGGCCTCTTGCAGCGCCGCGTAGGAGGCTTTCGTATAGTCATACGTTTCAATCGATCGCGCAAAGGCGAGCTTCTCCTCGAGCGGCTCGTCCTCCACGCGCACGGCGTTGTCAAAATCGAAACAAATGTTTTCAACAGACTGGCTATAGCCTTCATCCACAAATTGTGTGCTTTTCGCGTTGAATCTGAGTTGTTCCGTCGTAAAGGGGACCGTAAACGCGATTTCGGTCACGTGGCCCTCGTCGTCCCATTCATTCCATATATAGATGTCTTCCATATAGATGAAATTGATAAATTCCGTGTACCACGCCTCCTGCCACTGGTTGTACTTGTTCTTGTATTCATACCTTTGTATGTAGGCGTTCACGGCCATATCGTCGCCGAGGATGCGCACGCGCGCGGGCTTGCGTTGCCGCCCGGTGATGGACCGGATCTCTTCGGGGTCGGCCTCGGTGGACCCGAAGGTCGGAAGCTGCTCGGGGCTGGCGCTCGAGGACTGCACGCGCCCGGCGGTCATCTCGTAGAGCCCGCCCGGCAGCTTGTCGGTAAGCGCGTCCGCCGCCGCAAGCAGCCCCGCTTCCGCGGCGTCTATCGCGATCTGACCCGCCGCCTCATCGGCCGCGACGGCCTTCGCCGCGGCCAGGGCGTCCAGAAAGGCCGCGTAGCTCTTGTCCGTGTAGTCGCCCTTTTCAATCGCTTCCGCTTCGTCTATCGCAGCGCGCAGCGCGCTCTTGTCCGTCTCCGCGCCGTTGCCGGCGAGGCCCTCCAGCGCCGCGTTCAGCGCGCGCACCGCGGCGTTCACCTCGGCCTGCGTCGCGTCCGCATCCCGCTCGACGGCCCGCGCCGGCTCGATGACCGTTTGCAGCGCGGCGTAGGACTCCGGCGTATAGTATTTGGCTTGGGCCGCTTCGGCCGCCGCGAGCTTTGCGCGCAGCGCCGTCTTCACGACGGCCGGCGGGGTTTCCGCTTCCGCGGCCCGCGCGGCGGACAGCGCGTCTATCGCGTCCTTGACCGCCGCGGAAGTGGGATCGTCGTCGTAAACGGCCCGCGCCGCGTCTATCGCTTCGGCGAGGGCCGATGGCGCGCCGTCTTCATCGAGCGACTTCTCCGCGTCCTCGATCGCGGCGCGCAGCGCGGACTTGTCCCGGATCGCCAAGGGATTCGGACCCTCGACGGGCACGGGATTTTGCACGCGCAGCCGCGCGACGACCGAGGCGCTCAGGCCGTTGGGGTCCTGGTCGCCGTACACGCCCATAATCGGCACGAACAGGTGTACCAAATAGGCGTTGCTCGACAGGGCCTCGGGCAGGGTCAGGGCGAGCGTCTTGGGGTAACGGAGGCCGTGGTTCTCCGCGAGCTCGTCCGCGGCAAAGCCGCCGTCCGCGTCGGTGTGGTAGGCGTATACCGTCGCCGCCCGTTCCGGTCCCTTGGTCGAAGCCTCGGTATAGACGCGCAGATCCCCCAGATAGCCCACGAGGCCGACGTTCTCGATGCTCTTCGTTTGGAAGAAGAGCGTGGGCACGCCGTCCGTCACCTCGAGGTAGCCCGTGTTACCGAGGATTGCGGGATTGCTCATGGACATTTTGCCTTCGTAGGTGTTGTGTTCCATCGTGACGCCCACGTGGTAGAGGCCGTCCGCCAAGGCCGCGCCCCAGACATCGAAGGCGACGCCCCTGTCCAGTATCAGCCAGCTCGCGTTGATCTGCGCGACGTCCTTTGTCGCGGTGGCGCGCAGCAGGCCCGCGGCCTTATCGACCGTTAGGATATCATTGAACAAATCCGTGAATACGGAAGCGTTCCGACCGACCGTGCTGTACTTGAACGCGGCCATCGCGTCGGCGTCCCAGCCCTCGGGGATGGGAAACTCCATATATACGTCCGCCGTCGGCGTCACGTATGCGCCGTCCGGCGTTTTCAAGGAGACGGTGTATGCTTTTATATGGTCGGGCCCCTTGGCGAAGCCCGCATAGGAAGCAAAATGATAGTCCGACACGACGCCCTTGTCCGCCGTCACGGTGAAAACGCTGTCCTCGGGGATGCCGCCCGCAGCCGTGCGCAGCGTGACGCCGCCCGATTCCAGCACGATCTCGCCGCCGGACGCGTCCGCGGCGAAGGAAGCGCCGCCGAAGCCCGGCAGCAGCATCGCCAGCGCCAGCAGCCAGGCCGTCAGCCTTCTCGCGATTGTTTTCTTCTTCATGTTTTTCAATACCTCGATTTTTTCCGCAAAAATGGCGCGGGCGGCGTCGCGCCGTAACGCCGCCCGCGCCGGTTTGCTCAAAGATTCACCGCTCGCTTAGAGAGTGACCTTGAAGTAGACCGCCGGTATGGCTATATGGCCTGTAAAGCTTTGGGTGGTCGTGTCGTAGATGCTGACCTGTATGGATCTGACCGCGTAATACCGCGAAGTTCCGGGACCCTGAAGTGACCAGTCCTGCGGAATCGACGCGAAGTCCCCGTTCACGTCGAAGGTTTCCTGCGGAACTCCGCCATCATCCAATACCACGAAGCTGTCGAGCACGCCGATCAGATTGTGCCTGTTGCCCGTGAGCACGTCGTAGAACCGCTCGGGCTGGAAGAAGACCAGATCGCAGAGGTTGCCTTCTTCATTCGTGTATGTCTGGATGTCGAAGACCGTCGCGTTGCCCATCGGCGCGTAATCGGGATATTCGAACGCCGTGGTCGTGAAGAAGTAGGGCGCGAAGGGCGTGAACGCGGAAGCGCTTGTCGCGCCGATCGTGAGGGCCAGTGCCGCCGCCAGCAGGGCGGCCGTGAGCTTCTTGTGGTGCTTTTTCATGTCTTTCCTCGCTTTCTCGGTCTCTCTCGATCTCTCTCGGGGATCGAGGAGCCGCTTGTTTTGCGAACCTTGGGGTTCGCCGAAAAAAAATAGGGGTTGATTGCCGCTCACCCACCGCGATATCGACGAGGTGTCTGAGCGGTAAGGGCTTTGTACGGCCGGAGGAAACGGCGCCCTTCATCCGGCACTCAGGGGGATCCGTCCGCGGGACGCGCGGGGCGCTCGCGAAGGCGGCGAGGCGTCCGCCCGCGCGGAACCGGCGCCGGCTTTGCGGTTATGCGCCCATAACCCACGCGCGCCGCAGCTTGCGCGCGCCTGCGCAAAATCCGTACCGGCCGGCTTCCGGTTCCGCAACGGACTGTTAGCCTCTGCTACATACCCATTATACCACAATGATTTTATTTGTCAAACCGCTTACACTCGTGTATTTTTTTACATACACAGGGATTTTCAGGGCGCACTCGAATCCAAAAACCGTTGAAATGAGTGCCCCCCCCCCCTCCCCCATTGGGCGATTTCGTCTAAAATTTGGAAAGGCGTCCGAAAAAAAAATTTTTTTTTTTTTAATTTTTTTTTCAAAACCCAAAAAAAGCATTGATTTATCGCTTCAAGGATGGTATGTTATGGATAACCCAGGATGGCGCGAGGTGGATCGCGGGGCCTTTGGCCGACGGAAAAGGCAAGAGGATTTTTAAAGGCAATGGTAAGACGCGGTTAACACATATAACTTTTAAGGATAGGGAATTCGTTTTATGGAGAACAAGGAATATTTTTCGCCCGGACAGTATCAGTATCTCTACTGCTTCCACCGCCTGTCCGAGGGCAGAAGGACCATGCGGAAGTTGGTCGCCGCCATGAGCGTGCCGCGCTCTACCGCCTATTACAACATCCGTCTGCTTGCGGACAGGGGGTTTTTGGTCAAACGCGGCGGCGGCTACGCGCTGAGCGACAAGGGGCTTTCGGTCGTCGCCTTGGACCGTGACACGCTCGGCAATCTCATGTTTTGGCTCCGGGACGATTTGGGCTGCGACGAAGCGGAGGCCCGGCGC
>JAITLA010000007.1 GCA_031278145.1 Eubacteriales Family XIII. Incertae Sedis bacterium | reverse complement strand
TGAACTCGCACGCCGGCACGAAATACGGCATCCCCTTCCCCGTGTTCGCGCGCATGACCTTCGGCACCGTGGGCGCGCACATACCGGCGCTCTCCAGGGCGATCACCGCCTGCGGCTGGAACGCGATCCAGTCGTGGATAGGCGGCGCGGCGGTCGTGTCGCTCGTCGCGGTGTTCGTGCCGTCCTTCCGGGAACTGGGTTCCGCGCAGTACATCGGCTTTTTCGTGTTTCTCGCGGCCGTGTGCTGGATTGCGGCAAACGGCGCGCGGGCCATCCGCTTGCTCGAGGCCGTCAGCGCGCCCGTGCTGATCGCCCTGACCATCGGCCTGTTCGTGTGGTCCCTGCTGCTCGCCAACGGCAAGGGCTTCGGCTTCGGCGACGTCATTCAAGCCACGACCAACTATGCCGCGGTCAACGAGAACGGCGGGCTCGTTTACATCTTCCTCGGCGGCCTCACGGCAAACATCGCGTTCTGGGCGACGATGGCCCTGAACATCCCCGACTTCTCGCGCTACGCCGTCAACCAAAGGGCGCAATTCCGCGGCCAGCTCTACGGCATGCCCCTCGCGATGGCGGTCTGCGCCTTCGTCGGCGCCTTCTTCGCGCAGTCGACCGCCTTGGCGCGCATCGCCGAGGACGGAAGCCCGATCTTCGATCCCACGGTCGCCCTCGAATATCTGCCCTATCCGGCCCTCACCTTCGTGGTATCGATAGGCGTCCTCGTGGCCACCATCACGACCGACATAGCGGCCAACGTGGTCGCCCCGGCCAACGGTTTTTCAAACATCTCCCCGAAGCGCGTCACCTACGCGTTCGGCGTCATCATATCCTGTGTCATCGCGGCTCTGTATCAGCCTTGGAACATCTTCGGCGGTCCGAGCGCTTACATATTCCAGTGGCTGGACGTGTACGGGGGCATTCTCGCGCCCATCGCGGCCATCTTCATCGCCGACTACTACATCATCAAGAAGCGGAATGTGGACGTCATGGCGCTCTATCAGGGCCGGGAAGGCCGCTATTGGTATCAGGGCGGCTGGAACGCGCGCGCCATCGTCGCGTGGGTCTGCGGCTTCATACTGCCCACGCTCGGCAGCACCCTGCTCTCGGGCAACGCGGTCTTCACGTGGATCGCCGCCAACGGCTACATCATCGGCTTCGTCATCGGCCTCGTCGTGTATGTCGCCCTTATGCAGAGCGAAAATGTTTCCTTCATCAGCAGCGAGGAGGAAGCCGCCATCACAGAGCGTTAGGACGGCGCCGGAAAAGGAGTTTGACAAAATGGATCTGTTAATCAAAAACGGAAGGGTCGTGAGCGTCGACGCCACCTTCAAGGCGGATGTCGCGGTCAAGGCCGGAAGGATTGCGCAGGTGGGCCTCGGCCTCAAGCCCGCGCCCGGCACGAAGGTCGTGGACGCTTCGGGCAAGCTCGTGCTCCCGGGCGCCATAGACGCCCATACGCACCTCGCGATGCCCTTCGGCGGCACGATCTCCGCCGACGACTACGAGGCGGGAACGCGCGCCGCGGCCTGCGGCGGCACGACCACCGTATTCGACTTCGCCCTACAGGATTTCGGCGAGCGCATGGAGGACACGGTGAAGCGGCGGGAGGCGATCTGCGCGCCGCAGGCGACCGTGGACTACGCCTTTCACGTGGGCGTCAAGGACGTGGAGGGCGATCTGCTCGACAGCCTGGAAAGCTGCGTCCAATACGGCGTACCGAGCTTCAAGGTGTTCATGGTCTACGACTTCGGCGTTACGGACGGCGTGTTCTACCGGGTGCTCGAACGCGCAAGGCGCATCGGCGCGCTGATCGCCGTCCACGCGGAGAACAACGAGATGGTGAACATGTTCACGAAGCGCTTTCTCGCGGAGGGCAAGACCTCGGCGTGGTATCATTACCTGTCGCGGCCGGAATTCGTCGAGGGCGAGGCCGACGAGAGGGCCATCGCGTGGGCCAAGAGCTTAAACGCGCCCCTCTACATCGTCCACCTCGCAAACAAGCAGGGCATGGACGCGGTCACAAGGGCCAGAAACGAGGGCTATCCGATATTCGCGGAAACCTGTCCGCAGTATCTGTATTTCACAAACGAGGTCTACAAGCGAGAGGACGGGAGAAACTGGGTGTGCTCGCCGCCGATCAAGGGCAAGGAATCCCGCGACGCGCTGTGGGCGGGCCTGCTGCGCGGCGACATCTCGACGGTCGCGACGGATCACTGTCCCTTCAAGCAGGCGGAAAAGGATTGGGGCCTGCACGATTTCACGAAGATCCCGAACGGCTGCGCCGGCATCGAGAACATGTATCCCTACATCCTGTCCGAAGCGAACAAGGGACGGCTCAGTTTCAACAAGGCCGTGGCGGTCTGCGCGACCAACGTCGCACGGATCTTCGGACTGTCCGCGCAGAAGGGGGCGATCCGGGTCGGCCTGGACGCCGACATCGTGATCTACGATCCGAAGAAGGAGTTCACGATTGAGAACAAGCTGATGCACGGCGACAACGACCATACCGTATGGGAGGGCGTCAAGCTCAAGGGCTACCCCGTCGCGACCTACAGCAGGGGCGCCCTCGTGTACGAGGACGGCAAATTCCTCGGCAAGAAGGGCGCCGGCCGCTTTGTGAAGTGCAAACCCGTCAGGATCACGGGACCCGACATCGCAAACATCAAATAGGCCACCGGCGAAATCCGGCCCGGCCCCGATCCGCCGCCCGGGCGCGCGCTCCCGGGCGGTGTTTTTTTCGGCCGCGCGGCGAGAAGGCTCGCCTTCCGCTCAGGGCAGGGGCTCGTACATGGAGGCCGCGTCCTCCTTGCGCGCGGATTCCGTCAGGGCCGCGACGCGCAGCTTGATCGCGCCGTTCCCGAAGTGAACGATCACGACGTCGCCGACCTTGACCTCGGCGCCGGGCTTCGCCGGCCGGCCGTTCAGGATCACGCGCTCCCGGTCGCAGGCCTCCTTGGCAATCGCGCGCCGCTTGATGATGCGCGCGTTCTTCAAGAACTTGTCGATTCGCATATCCGCCTCCGTTGGATGCCGCCCGCCTGTGCGGGCGCGCGGGACCGAAGCGATCCGGCATTCGCCCGTCTTGGATTGCTTCGCCGCGCGCAATGCCGAGGCGAATCCCGCCTGCCGGTGCGGGCGCGCGTGCCGTGCGACGGCGCAGAAAAAGGACCGCTCCGACGCGGAACGGTCCTTCCAAACCCGGTCTTCACAAAACAAAGGGTTCTATTTCCGGCAAAGGGTTTCCCCGGCCGAACCGCAAGCCTATTTGTTCACAGCGTCCTTGAGGGCTTTGCCCGCCTTGAACACAGGCGCCTTGGCCGCGTCGATATTGATCACTTCCTCGGGCTTCCTCGGGTTCCTGCCCTGTCTTGCTTTCCTCTGGCGCGTTTCAAAGGTGCCGAATCCGATAAGCTGGACCTTCTCACCCTTCACCAAGGCGGCTTCGATGCTGGAAATCGTTGCGTTCACCGCAACCTCCGCATCCTTCTTGGTCAAACCTGCCTTCTCCGCGACACTTGCGATCAATTCTGCTTTATTCACGAAATGAACCTCCTTTAAAATAATTTCAGAACAAACTACACTGCCGGCATTTCACGAATGATCCGTGGAAGCAAGGACCTTCGGTTTCGCTCTCCCCGGGGCCTCCGGAAGAGGGCGAAAACCGCTCGATGGAATTGCCTACGGTGACGGCCGCGGCCTCGATAAAGCGGTCCTTTTCTCTTGCCTCTTCACATTTTCCCATTTCTCAATTACTTTGTCAATAGTTTTAATGTTTTCTTCGAAAAAAATAATTGTTGTCGGTTACTGTTCAATTTTGGCTCCGTCCAAAATTGAAGCGCCAAAGGCGCACTTCAATTGTTGAACGGATGTTTTGAGGGGACAAGGGCTTTGCCCGCCGCCCCTCAAAACATAGGCGTCAGTGGGG
>JAITLA010000283.1 GCA_031278145.1 Eubacteriales Family XIII. Incertae Sedis bacterium | reverse complement strand
CAGGATCGCGTCCAGCCTTTCTTTTTGTGTTTTCATCTGTTCCTGTTCGCCAGATATTTTGCCATCTTTATGAAGAATTCCGCGTTGTCGTAGAAGGGCGCCAGCGTGTCGAGCGCGGCCGCCGTCAGCGCGTCGAAGCGCTTGCGCGACCGTTCGAGGCCGTAGAGCGTGGGATAGGTCGGCTTTTCTCGCTTCCTGTCGGCGCCCGTCCGCTTGCCCAGCGCGTTCTCGTCGCCCGTGACGTCAAGCATGTCGTCGGCTATCTGGAACGCGAGGCCGAGGTTTTCCGCGTAATCCTCCAGCGCCGTGAGCACTTCCTTCGTCGCGCCGCCTATGAAGGCCCCCGCCTTCACGGCGGCGACAATCGGCGCGGCGGTCTTGTTCAGGTGGATGTAGTCCAAGAGCCCGCCGGCGATGGCCTTGCCCGCAGCCTCGATGTCGGCGGCCTGCCCCGCCGCCATGCCCCTGCAGCCCGCGCCCTTCGATATCTCGTGCGAGGCGCGGACGCGCCGCTTCAGCTTCACGGGGTCGTCGAAGTAGATGAGCATGTCCTTGTTCATGGCCTCGAAGGCCGTCGTGAGGAGGCCGTCGCCCGCGAGCACGGCCATGCCCTCCCCGTAGACCATGTGGTTTGTCGGCAGGCCGCGTCGCAGATCGTCGTCGTCCATGCCGGGCAGGTCGTCGTGGATCAGCGAATAGGCGTGTATGTACTCGACGGCGCAGGCGTAGGGCAGGGCCTCGCGCGCCTCGCCGCCCGCAAACTCGCAGGCCGCCAGCAGCAGCACGGGGCGTATGCGCTTGCCGCCGTTCTCCAGGCTGTACCGCATGGCCTCGTACAGGGTGCTGCTCTTCGGATCCACTTCGGGAAGGAAATCCAAGATGTGATCGTCGATCAGAGCCTTGAACGCGATGTACTCTTCAAAATCCCGCATGTCCCACTCCGTTCCGCCGCAAAGCGACGTTCTGCGAACGGCAAACGCGATCTACGCGCCGCGCCTCAAAAGCCGTCCTTACCGTAGACTTCGATCTTCTGCTTCGCCTCGTCCAATATCGCCTTGCAGCGTTCGTAGAAGGCCATGCCTTCTTCGAAGCCGTCAACGACCTCCGCCAAGGTCGTCCCCTCGCCTTTCAGCGCTTCCACGGAGCGTTCGAGGCCCGCGAGCGCTTCCTCGAAGGATAACGCGCGGGCCTTCGCCGCCTTCCCGCTCCGCCGGCCTCCGTCCTTGGGCATCGTCTTTTCCGTCATGTCACAGCACCTCCAATGCGAGTTCTCCGTCCGCCAGACGCGCGCGGAGCGCGTCGCCCTTGCGCACGCTTGCGGCCGACGCGACAATCGCGCCCTCCGCGCCGATCAGCACGGCATAGCCCCGCGCGAGCACGGCGGCCGGATCCAGCGAGGAAAGGGCCGCGCCGCAGGCCGCGACGCGCGTCCCGCGCTCCGAGAGCGCACGCTCCAAGCGGCGCGAGAGCTCCGCACCCGAAAGCGCCGCGCGCCGGCTCGCTTCGCCCGTGGCGCGCTCCATGGCGGCGAAGAGCGCCGCGCCCGCGCTCCGCACGAAGAGCGCCGCAAGCTCCGGCCGCCGCCGCGCGGCGGCAAGGAGCGCGGCCTTGCCATCCTCGATCCGCTCCCGCAGCGCCGCCGTGTCCGGCACGGCCGCCTGCGCCGCCGCGGTCGGCGTTTCCGCGCGCCGGTCGGCGACGAAATCCGCTATGGTGAAATCCGTTTCGTGCCCCACGGCCGATATGACCGGGATGGCGGAAGCGAACAGAGCCCGCGCGACGCTCTCTTCGTTGAAGGCTTGCAGGTCCTCCGCCGCGCCGCCGCCCCGCCCCACGATCATGCAGTCCGTTTCGGGGAAGCGCTCGTTCAGCGCGGCGACGGCCGCCGCGATCTCTGCGGCGGCGCCCTCGCCCTGTACCCTGACGGGGTATATCAGAACGTCGACGCAGCTGTTGCGGTTTTTGACGATCTTCAGGATGTCCTGCAGGGCGGCGCCCGTTTCCGAGGTGACGACGGCGATCCGGCGCGGGAAGAACGGGAGGGCACGCTTGTGCTTCTCGTCAAAGAGGCCCTCCTTCGCAAGCTTCTCCTTGAGCCTGTCGAAGGCAAGCGCCACATCCCCGAGGCCGCCGCATTCCTCGATGCGCGTGACGGTCAGCGAGTAGTATCCGCCCCTCTCGAACACCGAAACATAGCCCGAGGCCACGATCTCCATGCCGTCCGCGAGCGCGCGCGAAACGTCCCTCGCGCCCGCCGGCAGAAAGCAGCCGAGCGTGGACGACGCGTCCTTCAGGCTGAAGTAGATGTGGCCCGAGCCGTGGTATTTCAGGTTTGCGATCTCGCCCGTGACGGAAACGGCGCCGAGGACGGGGTCCGTGCGCAGCACGCGTTTGATGTATCCGTTGAGCTGCGATACGGTGACGGGTTTTACGGCCATAGCTTTTCCGCTCCCAAAAGCGCGATCCCGACGGCGTTGTCGACGGAGAGCGCCGCGTCGCCGAAGATCGGCGCGGGCCCGCGCGCCGCGTCCGCCATGCGCTTTCGCAGGCAAGTCGCGGCGGACACCCCGCCCGTGAACAATATCGATTGCGCGCCGTGCGCGCGCGCCGCGTCCGTGCCGATCCGCAGCAGGCAGTCGGCGATGTTTTCAAAGATCGCGCGTGCCAAAGCGGCGGCGTCCGCGCCGCCTTGCACCGCGCGCAGGCACTGTGTTTCCATGCCCGACAGGTTGCAGAAGAGCCCGTCCGCGGGGATGCGCGTCAGGCCCACCGGCGCGCCGCCTTCCTCCGCGCCGCCGTCCGGCGCCGCGAGGGCGTCCAGCGCCGCGCCGGCCGGAAAGCGCAAGCCGAGCGCCACGCCCACGCGATCCAGAAGCTGCCCGAAGGATATGTCCTTGCTGCCGCCCACGACGGAGAGCGCCGCGCCGCCGTCCTCCGCGAGCAGAAGCTCGCTCGTGCCGCCGGAGATGTGCCACGCGAGGAAGCGCCCTCCGCGCGGATCCGCCTCCGTCCCGTGCAGCGCGGCCCGTATATGCCCCTCCTGATGGGAAAAACAAAAAAGCGGCACGTCCAAGGCGTCGGCGAGCAGCTCAGCGGCGCGCAAGCCGGCGCGGAACACCGGCATATAGGAGCCCGCCACGGGCCTTGGCCTCTCGCTGACGGCCACGGCGCCGATCCGCCCGCGATGCGCGCGCAGGAGCGCCCGGGCGAGCGCGGGAAGCCTGTCCGCATGCCGAAAAAAAGCCTCGGACTGCCGCAGGCCCCGCGCCCCGTGCTTGACGGGAAGCGGCTCCCGCAGATCCGCCGCAACGCCGCGCGCGGCATCCGCGAGCGCGACGGAGCTTGTGTAGTTGCCGGTATCTATACCCAGGACAAGATCTTTTGGCATGCTTTAAAGAAGCGCCTTTCCCTTACCGCGAATGAGCTTTCCGAGTATGCCGTTGACGAAGCGCGAGGATTCCTCCCCGCCGTACACCTTGGCCAGCTCCACGGCCTCGTTGGCGGAAACGGAGTCGGGGATGTCCTCCGCGTAGAGGATCTCGGCCGCGGCGACGCGCAGTATGCTGAGGTCCGTCTTGGCCATGCGTGGAACCCGCCAGTTTTCGCTGCCGGCCTCGATCCACATGTCCAGCGTGTCCTTGTTGTCGCGAACCAGCGCGTGCACGCGGTATACGTAGGACAGCTGCGCCCTGTCCTCGAAGAAGGCTTCTATGAAGCGATCCCGCGCTTCCTCGCTGAAATCCCTCTGAAACTCCATCTGAAACAGCATCTGCATCAACAGCTCGCGCGCCTTTGCGCGTTTACTGCCGCGCGCCGACATGATCCCCGCCTCTCTCGGCCGGCAGGTGCACCCCTTGGACGACCACGTTCACGGCCTTGACCGCGGCGTCCGTCATCTCCTCGAGCTCGTTCTTCACCCGCCGCTGCAAATCCCAAGCGATCTCCGGGATCTTCACGCCGTAATCGACGATGATCTGCACGTCTATCACCACACCGTCCGCCTCGTCCGAGATCTTGATGCCCTTGAACTTCAATTCCTTGCCGAGGATGTTCTGCGACAGCGTGTCTTGAAAGCCGCCGAAGAGCTCATGCACCCCCTGCGTGCGCGAAACGGCCTCCCGCACGCAGACGGCGATGACATCCTCCGTTATCGTAATCTTTCCATAACCGTCCGCATTGTTTTTGTCAGGCATCGTTCACCTCGGGTTCGCCGTCCTCGCCCGCCTCGGGCCTCGGCGGAACGGTGAGCAATATCTTGTCTATTCTGCGGTCCTTGACCGATTCGACTTTGAACACGAAGCCCTCCGCCTCGACGACGTATTCCTTGGCGTCGCCTTCCTCCGGGATCTCGCCTATGCGGTCCACGATGAAGCCGCCTATCGTTTCGTGTTCGTTCGATTC
>JAITLA010000197.1 GCA_031278145.1 Eubacteriales Family XIII. Incertae Sedis bacterium | reverse complement strand
TATCCGCCCGCGGCCCAGCAGATCACGATCAGCCCCACGGATCAAGTGAGCACGACGGAAGCCGTGGCCGTCAAGGTCATACCGTCCGTGGTCGGCATCACCTCAATCGGCACGCGCACGACGGAGATCTTCCCCTTCGGCGCTTACGACGAGCGGACCGGCGGCGTCGGCACGGGCATCATCGTGGACGGAAGCGGCTACATCCTGACCAATTCCCATGTGGTTTTGGACGGCGAGGTGGATACGATCACGGTGCTTCTGCCGGACGGGCGCGATGTGCAGGGGGATGTCCTTTGGAATGAAAGAGCGCTCGATCTGGCCATCGTGAAGGTCAACGCGGACAATCTGATCGCGGCGGAGCTCGGCGATTCCGACGAGATGAAGATCGGCGCCTATGTCGCGGCCATCGGCAATCCGATGGGTCTGAATTTCCGCAGCAGCGTTTCGCAGGGCGTGGTCAGCGGCCTCGACAGAACGATTGTCGCGTCGAGCGGCACGGGGCAGAGCGCCGTCCCGATGGACGGGCTGATTCAGGTGGACGCGGCCATAAACGTGGGCAACAGCGGCGGGCCCTTGGTCAACAAGCTCGGGCAGGTGATCGGCATCAACACGGCGCGGAATCAAAACGGCGAGGGCATGGGCTTCGCCATCCCAATCAACACGGCCAAGCCCATCGTGGACAGCGTCAAGGCGACGGGGGAATTCCACAGGGCCTACATCGGCGTGGAACCCGTCGATGTATCGGAATTTCTGCGGGCCTATCCGCAGTCGGATCTCGGCGTGGACAGCGGCGCCTACGTCTATGCCCTGACCCCGGGCGCCCCTGCGGAGGCGGCCGGTATCCGGGAGAAGGATATCATCGTCGAGGTGGACGGCAAGCAGATCAACACGAGCTCCGAGCTGATCAAGCATCTCCTGAGCTACAAGGCGGGCGACGTGGCCAAGATCAAGATCGTCAGGGACAAGCGGCAGATGAGTTTTGAGGTGACGCTGACGGATTCGCTGGAGTAGCGGGCTTTGGCGGGTATCCTTCCATTTTGGCTCCGTCCAAAATCGAAGCGCCAAAGCCGCCGCCCTATTTGTGATAAGCCTCGTTGCGCAGGATCTTGAAGGCGCGGTAGAGCTGTTCCAACAGGACGACGCGCGCCATGCGGTGCGGCAGGGTCATGCGCGAGAGCGAGAGGCAGAAGTCGGCGCGCGCGCGCACGGCGTCCGCGAGGCCGAGCGGGCCGCCCATGACGAAGGCGACGCGGCTTACGCCCGCGTGCGGCAGGGCCGCAAGCTTTTCGGCAAAGGCTTCGGAAGACAGCGCCGCGCCGCGCGCGTCGAGCGCGACGACGCGGCTTCCGGCCCTGAGGCGGCGGAGGATATCCCGGCCTTCCGCATCCTTGGCAGCGGCTTCCTCTGCGGGAGAGGGCTTTTCGGGGATGCGCGCTTCCTTGATTTCATCCGTCGTCAGCGCGCAATATTTCCCGAGACGCTTGCCGTACTCGTCCGCCGCCTCCCGCCAATGGCGCTCCTTCAATGTGCCAACGCAGATCAGATGGATCGTCATGCTTGCCTCCCTAGATGGATCGTCATGCTTGCCTCCCTAACGGATTTTTTGGGTCGCGTCCACGTATTTCTTGAGTATGCCGATATTCACAAAATACACGGAAAACGCGTTTTGGCGCTTCACCTGCACCAGATCGGCGCTCACGAGCTTTTGTATGTGCTGCGATATCGTGGATTGGGAATAGTCGAACCGGGCCACGACATCCTTGTTGCAGACGGACGCGCGTTCCAAGTTGCAGTGCATGATATAGCGGAATATCTTGATGCGCGCCGGGTGCGCCAACGCGTCGGAAACCTTTGCAATGAGCAGGATATCCTCCTCTTGCAGGTCATCGGTGTCTTTTCTGAGCCGCATCCTTACCTCCCAATCGCCTACGGGCGATACGCAATAAACATTTACCGCCCTTCGATTTTATGCTATATTATATTGTAGCGCAAATGAAAGGCGGACGCCACAAGAAATTCACGGCTGCCGTCCTTGCGTGTCCGTTGTCCTTGTGTGTCCGTTCGCCGAAAGGGGCAGTGTTTGAAAACGAAAACAAAGGCGAGGCTGTGGCTCGCGCGGCTTGTGAAGGGCTTTGCGATAGGCGCGTCCATGCTGATTCCCGGCGTCAGCGGCGGCACGATGGCCATCCTGCTCGGCGTCTACGATGAGATGATCTCCGCCCTCAGCAATATCCGCGCGCGCTTTCGGCACAACAGCCTGCTTCTCCTGCAATTTCTCGCGGGGGCCGGCGTCGGCATTCTGCTGCTGTCGGGGCCCGTGCTGACGGCCTTGGCGCTTTGGACGAAGCCGGTCATGTTCTTCTTCACGGGCGCCATCCTCGCGGGCATTCCGCCGATCCATCGCAAGTTGCGGTCCGCGCGGATGAGGCCGCACAACATCTTGGTCGCTGCGGTCGGCGCGGCCGTCGCCATCTCGACGGAGTATCTGCCGAGCGGACTGTTCGATCCCGCTTTGGGCGGCGGCTTCGATCCCGCCGCCTGCGCGCTGCTCTTCGCTGCGGGCTTTGTGATCGCCATAGCGCTGATCCTGCCCGGCATCAGCGGCTCCTACGTGCTCCTGATGTTCGGCATGTACGACCTGACG
>JAITLA010000189.1 GCA_031278145.1 Eubacteriales Family XIII. Incertae Sedis bacterium | reverse complement strand
TGCACGACCGGGGAATTCTCGAGTGGCGCCTTCCTGCCGTTTGCGCAAAGCGCAAACGGGGATAGGCGCGCATGCTCGCTGCGGTGGCCGCAAAGAACGCGGCCCTGGAATACCGCAATGACGCTCCGTGGAATACCAAGCCCGTGGCCCCGATGCGCACCTCCGCGTACCCGTTTGTCCCTAACTAATGTTTGGGGGAGCGTAAGCGACCGGGTAAAAATTGCGCGGGGTTTGAATAGTAACCAAAGGCGGGCGGGTGAATCAAAGCTCAATCACCTTGCGGGCGACGCTCTCCGTCTGCGCCATGTTCGCGCCGCTCTTCGGAATCCGCGCGGGCTCGGGCCCGAACATGCATATCCGGTTTCGGCCGCCCTCCTTCGCCTCGTAGAGCGCCTTGTCGCTGCGGGTGACGACCTTGGAAAAGTCGCTGTCGTCCGGCAAGGCCTCGGCGACGCCTATGCTGACCGTCTTGTACAATATCGTCCCGCTCGGCAGCTCTATGGGGGTCGCCGCAAGCGCGGCGCGGATCTTCTCCGCCAGCGTGAGCGCGCCGCGGATATCCGTTTCCGGAAGGACGGCGATGAATTCCTCGCCGCCGAAGCGGGCAAATACGTCGGTTTCGCGGAACAGGCCCCGCATGACCGCGCTCATGTCCTGCAGCACCCGGTCGCCGGCATCGTGCCCGTAGGTGTCGTTGACGGACTTGAAATGATCGATGTCGAACATCGCAACGCAGTAGGGCCGTCCGTGCCGCTTGAACAGCGCGTGGATCTGCTCCAGACTGCGCATGGCGGTGCGCCGGTTCGGCAGCTGCGTCAGAAAATCGACGTTTGCAAGCTGTATGAGCGCTTCCGTGCTCTTCTCGAGCTTCGCGGTCATCTCGTTGAAGGAGTCCGAAAACTCCCCGAGGAATTCAACGCGCTGCGAAAAATCGCCGTCGGCGACCTGCCGCGTCTGCCATGTGAGATGGCGCAGATTGGCCTGCAGCGCCTTCAGATTTGAAAGGACAAAGCCTTTGCTGTAAGCGAATTTTTGGAGATCTCCCTTGGAGAGCGCGTAGCTCAACTCGCGAAGATCCTCGAGAAATCTCCACAGCTTTTTAAAACCCGGGTTTTGCTTCAGATCCGGATCTATTTCCGAACCGTCCGGAAGCTTGATCGCCGTCAATACGGTGTGGACCAAGCCGATCCATTCATCGTCCGTCCGTTGCGAAGCCATAGTTTCAACCATTGTATTGCATACGCCCCGCGGAGGCGCGTTCACGCACGGCGACGCCGGGCGCGCGGGTCTTCGGCGACGGGCCGAAGCATCACTCCGCAGCGGCCTCCAACTCGTCTTGCGTGACGAGGAAGCGACAGGTTCTGGCGCCCGTACACCAGCAATCGATCTCTTCGGCCTTCCATTTGTTGTTGGTGAAGCATTCGAAGAGGGCGGAAACAAAGCCCTCGTCGTAGACGCAGGTTTCATAATCGAGCTCGGGCAGGCCGGAGCAGTCCAAATCCTCGTCTATCGTCAGGGTGACGCGGCCCTCGTCCAAGAAGGCTTCCTCCAGCCGCAGAACGCCGATGCGCTTGTCGCGGAGTACCTGCTGCGTCTTGCCAACGAATTCGTCAACGCCGGAAACGGGCTTGATGTGGTGCTCGTAGAATTCGGAGCCGGCAAGCTTGCCCGCGGCGTAGAATATCTCGTCGGTCACTTCCTCGCCGTAGCGCGCTTCAAGCGTGTCGCGCATCGTGAACTGCATGAGGCGATACATATCCAGATCCACCTGCGGACCGAGATTGGGCCGCCCCTCTTCGATGTTTCCGATCAAATCCCAATTAAACGCATACTTTCTCATTGGTGTATGTCCTCCCTTTTATAACAGCCATCATATCACATCCCAAGGCTTTCGTCAATTGCCCGCTTGTCCGAAATTCTTGTTTGCTCAGACGGCAAAGACCTCGGTCCGCAACGTGATATCAAGCTCCGCCGCACAGGCAAAATAGTAGTCGATCTCCGGTTCCGTGAGCATGTCCGAGGTGATCAGACCGCTCTGATCGTACTTGTCGTTCACGAACATCTTCGTGAAGAGCGCGCCGCCCTGCCCCGTGATGTACATCTCCGCGGTGATGCCCGCCCGGTTGAACGAATCGACGAGGCCCGGCGCGAGGACGTGCGTTTCCACGCGGACATCCCTGCCGTCCTTCTTGCCGTAGGCTTCGACGACCATGCAGCCCGAATCGGACACGAGCCCTTCATCGAGGATCGCTTGGATCTCTTCCTTGTATTTCGGCGCGGGCGGCACGTGCTTCAGCACGAAGTCGAAGGGCACGATCTTCCGCCCGTTGAATTCCTCCGGCTCCTTGGACAGCATGCCCGCCTTGTAAAGGGGCTCCGCAAACTGCACGCCGGCGCCGCTGTACTTGAAGTAGATGTTCTTCGCCCCCTTGAAATACCGCTCCGCGTTGAGCCCCATGTACACGGGCTCGTCGTGCGCGTGCTCGACGAAGCAGACGGGCTTGTTCATGTAGTCGTACTGCCTGTAGACCGGCAGACTGAACGGGGTCGTTCGGATGATTTGCCCGTTCTCGTAGGCAAACGCGTCCTCGCGCATATCGTTGAGCGCCGTCACGGGCGACCACCAATACGGCTGGAAACGCTTGGCCTCCACGCCCTCCCACACGAGGTTGTAGATGGTGTCGCAGCTGTCGAGCTCCCGCATGGCCACCCGCGTCGCGGCGCAGATCAGACCCGGCGCCGAGCCCGTGCCGATCACGGCGAGCTTGCCGTTCTCCCGGAAGCGCGGGCTGTAGTCCCGAAGCATGATGCGGATCCCGTTCACCCATTCCTTGTCTATGGACTCGGTCGCGGCAAAGTCCTGGTAGTTCGTCCGCAGCGCGATTGCGGCCTCCAGCACGCCCTTGCCAAACTGCAGGGGCAAGGCGTTCACAATCAGATCGACGTCCCGCGCAATCTCCCGTATGCAGGCCGCGTCCCCGGCGTCCACGCGCGCCCCGCGCCCCTTCTTCAAAATGCCGACAAGGGCATCCACGGCCTTTTCGTCGTGATCCGCGCAGACGATCTCCGAAACGCCGGGCTCCTCGTCCATGCGCAAGGCCACGGTACTGCCTTGCGCGCCCGTCCCCAAAACGAGAATTCTCTTACCCATGATCCATAACCCTCCTTATCTATTATGATTCGTGCGCCTTCCTTTTTTATCGAATAATTTTTTATCGAACAATGCGAAAAATATCGTTCCTGTGTCAACAATATTATTATAAAATGCCAAAGCGCATATTGCAAACCAAAAACAAAACCTGAGCGAAATAAAATCGAATTGAATAGTAACAATTGAATAAAAACGAATGGCAATTCCCTCGCTTTCATGATACAATAGCCGCAGCAAGATCACGGTGTTGCGGGGATTGAGGCAATCGAAGGAGGCGCCATGAACAGCATCTGTATATTCGGGGATTCCATCGCAAAGGGCGTGGTCTTCGACGCCGTGAAAAAGAAATATTCCATATTGAAGGACAGCTTCGCGAACCTGCTCGGGCGGGAGGGCGCCGGCGTCATGAACCACGCGCGCTTCGGATGCACGGTGACGGAGGGCATGAAGATCCTGCTGCGGCATCGGGAGGCAATCGGCGCCTGCGATCTGACGCTGCTGGAATTCGGCGGCAACGATTGCGACTACAACTGGGAGGATGTATCGCGCGACCCCGCGCGAAACCATGACTGCAAAACGCCGATAGCAATCTTTTCCGAGCGCTACGAGGCCCTGATCGACACGATCCGCGCGCACGGCGGCCGGCCCCTGCTCCTGACGCTGCCGCCCGTGGACGAGCATCGATACTTCGCGTGGATCAGCAAGGGGCTCAACGCCGACAACATCATCGGCTTCCTCGGAACCGTCCGCACGATCTTCACGTGGCAGGAAACCTACAGCGGCATCGTGCGCGCGCTCGCGGAGGCCAAGGGCGTGCCGCTCGTCGATGTGCGCGCCGCCTTCCTCGCGCTGCGGGATTATCGCAAGAGCCTGTGCGAGGACGGCATCCATCCGAACGAAACGGGGCACCGCCTGATCTTCGAGCTTCTCAAATCGAAGCTACTGCCGCTCGCGGCCGGCCCGTGAAAGCGTCCGTTCTCCGGCGGATTGACGCCCCGCGCCCAAGAAAAGGCTCCTGCGCGGATCTTCCGTGCGTCTTGTCGTCAGCGGTTTGACGGAAAGCTTCCGCCCTGCGACGGCGCGTTCCCGCGATCGCAGGCGCGTCCGCACGCGCCGCAGCCGCGGGAACAGCCGAAGCCCTGTCCGCGCCGCAGCTTTTGGACGCCGCGGCCGACGATGGCGCAGACCGCGCCCGCCAAGGACAGACTGATGAGTATGGTGGAAGCGTTTGAAGCGATGAAGCGCAGCATTTGCGTTTCCTTTCCCGGCGGCGCTCAGGCGCGCAGAAGCGCCGCTTTTTGCAGCCCCCGCCGCGCCGGACGAAACAGCAGGTAGAGGAACAGTACGACGACCGCGCAGGCAAAGGCCGTGCCGACGCCGAAAGCGCCCGCCGTGAACAACAGGCCGATCCGATAGACGCACAGAGCCACCAGATAGGCGAAGCCCGTTTGGTAGCCGATGGCGATAAAGGTCCATTTCGCGCTGTTCATCTCGCGCCGGATCGCGCCGATGGCGGCAAAGCAGGGCGCGCAGAGCAGGTTGAACACGAGAAAGGCGTAGGCGCTGAGCGGCGTGAAGCTCGCGGACAGGCTGCCCCATATCTCGGCGCCGTCCTCCGCGACCTCGGCGAAGCCGTAGAGGACGCCGAAGGTTCCGACGACGTTCTCCTTCGCGACAAGCCCCGTAAAGGTAGCCACGGTCGCCCTCCAATCCCCGAAACCGAGCGGCGCGAACAGCCACGCCACGCTCGTACCCAGATTCGCGAGCAGACCGTCGCCGAGTTCCTCCACCATGCCGAAGCCCCCGTCCGTAAAGCCGAAAGACGAAAGGAACCAGATGATGATGCAGGAAACGAGAATGATCGTGCCGGCCCGCTTGATGAAAGACCACCCGCGTTCCCACATGCTGCGCAACACGTTCAGGGCCGTCGGCATATGGTAAGCCGGAAGCTCCATGACGAAAGGCGCGGGATCGCCCGCGAACAGGCGCGTCTTTTTTAGGATAACACCGGAGGTGATGATGGCGGCGATGCCGACGAAGTAGGCGCTCGGCGCCACCCACCACACGCCTTTGAACAGCGCGCCCGCGATCAGCGCGACGATCGGCAACTTGGCGCCGCAGGGAATGAAAGTGGTGGTGATCACGGTCATCTTCCGATCGCGGTCGTTTTCGATCGTGCGAGAGGCCATGACGCCGGGTACGCCGCAGCCCGTGCCGATCAGGATCGGAATGAAGGACTTGCCGGACAGCCCGAACTTCCGGAATATGCGGTCCATGATGAAGGCGATGCGGGCCATATAACCGCAACCCTCCAAAAACGCGAGAAAGACAAACAGGATCAGCATCTGCGGCACAAAACCCAATACCGCGCCGACGCCGCCTATGATGCCGTCCAATATAAGACCGGAAAGCCAATCCGCGACGCCGACCGCGGCAAGCGCGCTTTCGACCAACACGGGAATGCCGGGTATCCACAGGCCGAACAGACTCCAGCCCTCGCCGAATACGCCGTCGTTCGCCCAGTCTGTGGCAAATGTGCCGACGGTCGTGACGGAAACGTAATAGATGAGGAACATGACGACGGCGAATATGGGGAGGGCCAAAAATCGGTTCGTGAGTACGCGGTCTATCCTGTCGGAGCG
>JAITLA010000179.1 GCA_031278145.1 Eubacteriales Family XIII. Incertae Sedis bacterium | reverse complement strand
ATCCTGCCCCTGCAGGATCTGTGGTGCCTCGGCACGGACGCGCGCATGAACACGCCCGGCACAGCCGAAGGCAACTGGGTCTGGCGCGCGTCCGAGGATGCCTTCACGCGGGAATCCGCGGCCTGGCTGCGCGGCTTGACCGAAAAATACGACAGGCGGGGACGGTAGGCGTCCGTCCGGCCCCGTCGCCTATGTCGAGCCGCCGCCCGTCCGGAGCAGCGCGTCTATCGCCTCGAGGGCTTCATCGTATTCGAACCTCAGGATGCGCCGCTCTATCTCCAAAACCGCTTCCCGCCCGGTCGCGTCGAGCGGCATGGCCGTGCATTCCGCCAGCAGGGCGTTGACCCTCCGGATGTCCATGTCGCGCAGGGCCTTCTTCAGCTCCCCCATGGGCAGGAGCTCCGTGCCCGCGCCCTCCTTGTCATCCTCCGCGAGCTCCGCGAGCACGGCGCGGATGTTGCGCCGCAGGGCCGACAGTTCCGCGAGAAAGGCGCCCGTTCCGCCCTTGACCAAAACCGCGTTCTCCTTTGCCCCCGCCGCTTCCAGCTTCTCCGCGAGGCTCGTCGCCGCGCTTGCGCCGATGGCGGCGGTCACCCCCTTGAGCCCGTGGACCAAGGTGGTGTACAGCTTGAAATCCTCCGCCGCCGCACTGCTTTCGATCCGGGGCGCCATCTCGTCCGCATCGTGGCAGAAGGACGCGAGCACGCTTCCGTAGAGCGCGGCGGAGCCGCCGGCGTTGACGAGGCCGCGCTCGACATCCAAGCCTTCCACGGGCGGAAACACGGCATCCGCCGCCGCAGGCGCCGCGCGGACGGGCGCGTCCGATTGTTTTTCCTTGGCTATCCACTGCTTGAGCATGGCGTCCAGCTTCGCGACGCCTATCGGCTTTTCGAGAAAATCATCCGCACCGCCGCGCAGGAACATCTCCTTGCGGCCCGCGACGACGTTCGCCGTCAGCATGACGATGGGCGTCCTTGCGTGTGCGTCGCCGCATTCGCCGCGTATGGCGCGCACGGCTTCGAGGCCGTCCATCTGCGGCATCATGTGGTCCATGAAGATCAGATCGTAGGGGGTTTTCGCGCTTCGAAGCATCGCAAGCGCCTCCGCGCCGCCGCCCGCGCAGTCCACCCGCAATCCGTAACAGGAGAGCAGGCCCTTCGCGACGTCCAAATTCGCGGCCACGTCGTCCACCACGAGCACCTTGGCCTCCGGCATGCTTACGCTCGCGGCATGTCGCGCGCCGCTGCGCGGGTTCCTCGCGCTGCGAAATTCCCGCACACCGTTCACCGCTTCCGCGCCGACGGGCGTTCCGTATGCCACGCGTTGCCTGATCTCGGCCGTGAACACGGAGCCCTTGCCGTATTCGCTCTCCACGCCGATGGACCCGCCCATCATCTCCACAAGGCATTTGCAGATGGCAAGGCCGAGGCCGCTGCCCTCGAGCTTTTGGCTCGGTCCCGCCTCGAGCTGGTTGTAATTCTTGAAAAGACCGCTTATGTCCGCGCGCCGGATGCCCCTGCCCGTATCGCTCACGACAAAGGTGATTTTGACCGCGGTGTCCCCCGCCTTCTCGCAGGAAACGCGCAGGGCGACGCAGCCTTTTTCCGTGAATTTGAACGCGTTGGAGAGGAGATTGTTCAGGATCTGCTTCACGCGCATCTCGTCGCCATACAGGCGGACCGGTATGTCCGCGTCCGCGTCGATGCTGAAAGCGATGGGCTTTTCCGTCATGCGCACGACGTTCAGATCAATCGATTCGCGCAAGACGTCGAGGAGGCTGTATTCGCCCTCGGAGAGCTCGAACCTTCCCGCGCGGATCTTCGAAACGTCCAGAATGTCGTTGATCAGGCCGAGCAGGATCTTGCCCGCCGCGTAGATCCTGTCGAGGTTGGCGCTCGTATCCTCCGGCAGATCCTTTCGCAGCTCCAGCTCAGAGAGGCCCAGGATCGCGTTGAGCGGCGTCCTGATCTCATGGCTCACGTTGGCGATGAACTGATCCTTCGCCGCGTTGGCGTCCTCCGCCAGGATCCGCGCCTGCACGTCGGTGGTGTCGTGGTAGAGCATGATGGCGCCTTCGAATTCTCCGTTTTCGCCCGGAAACGGCGTCATCATGACCGTGTAGGAGCGGTATTCCATTTCCCCGGACGCGCCCGGCACCTTCGCGCGGATGTCCTTTTCGAAGGGCGTCTGCTTTTCGCTGACCGTCCGGAAGGCCTCCGTGATGGCGGAGGTCTGCCGCTCGTCGAGGAAGCGCCGGTAGATCTCCTGCAGCATCCGCCCGTTGATCGCGTCGACCGAGGGAATGCCGAACAGCTTCAGAAATATGTGCGTGCAATAGACCAGGCGCCCGTTGCGATCCAGAAACAACACGATGTTGCGGCTGTTTTCGAGCAGCAGCCGCATGTACTTCTCCATCTTGCTCCGTTCGGCGTTATGCGCCGATTTCATGGTTTCGAGGAAGGAATCAAACAGCTCGACCCTTTGCATGCGCTCGTTCAGCCTGTCGATCCGGCGGGAAAGCCTGCGGTTTTCCCGGATCAGATCGTGCGCGAGCGAAGACAGGTCCTCCGTCGTCAAGCCCTCCAAACGTCCGTCTATCCTCGCGTCTTCGATCCTGAAATTTCTGTTCGTGGAAGTCGTGTTCATCTTCAACCTCATCGCGGTCGCGCGACCGCACGGGGCGCAAGCGCTTCTACAACACGCAAGCGACGAGCGAGTAACTGTACGAATGGTTTGTCCGCGCGCCTTTTTCATCCTCCGCCGGACAGATTTCGCTGCCCGTGTAGCTGAAGCAATACGGCGTTTTCTCGCCCAGGAGCTCCGCAAACCGGCGCATTTCGTCGTCGCCCCTGCGGCCGAGCAGAAAATTCCTGGCGACACAGGAATACAGGAGCACGCCGGAAACGTCACGCAGCAAGGAAAGCGTGTCCGCCATGCTTTCGACGGTTTCCATGACGCCGTTGTAATCGAGGCGCTGCATGGAGAAGGAAGCGCCCACGGGCATCTCGCTCGAAAACACGGCATGGCCCTCGGGCCGCACGCTGAACAGAACGCGCAGCCGGCTCTTCATCCCTTCGTTGTAATTGACCTTGAAGGGCACGGGAAAGGCCTTCGTTTCCTTCAGGATATCGGGCAGCATGCCGATGTCCGCAATGTAATCGAGGAAGGGCATGTCGTTCACCCGCTTGAGCAGGCAGCCGTCGGATTCCGTGATGACGCCCTGCTGCTCCTGCAGGCTCTCGGAGCGGCTCACGTTCTCCACAAAGAAGCGCGGCCGCACATCCCCGCACAGCAGGAGGAGCGCGACCGCGTTCGGAAGGACCTCGCCGTTGCAGATCACAAAGCTCTCGTGAAAATCCGGCGTCATGTCGCAGGGCAAAGCGCCGAACACGGGTACGTCGGCGCCGCAGGCCGCGGTGATCCCGTCGAGCATCCGCGAAACGCCCATCGACAGGTCGAGGGGCAATTGCGCCAGCACGAGCGCCGGCCGCGCGGGCAGATCGGCCGCGGCGCGGCGGTACGCCGCGCCGATCATGCCTTCGATGTCGTCCCGCGCCGGCCGTTCCGAGCAGGCGACGGAGAATGCGACCTCGTCACTCGTCAGGACCGACAAGGACAGCAGATCGGCCCCGTACTCCCGCCCCGCCGCGCAGGCGAGCGTCGTACCGCCCACGACCTCGAAGGGCAGCCTATCGCAGAGCAGGCGCACAAAGCCGGATTCCGCGAACGCGCAGCCGCAATGGACAATCCCCGCGGCGTTCTTCAGCAGCGCGTTTTCGAGATCCAATTGCGACAGTATCTCTTCCAAGGCTTCATCCGGGTAATCGATCTCTCCCGTGTGCGCCGTAAGCATCCTGATCACTTCGACTCCCCCTTTGTACGCGGATTTCCGCAAAGGTCCGATCCCCGCGGGATCAGGCCGAGTATTCCGCGTGGTCGAACGCGCTGACAAAGGCATCGAGAAGGACGGGGTCAAAGTGGCTGCCCTTCGATTCCCACATGATCCGCATGGCCTCCTTCTGCGGCAAGGCCTCCTTGTACGGGCGCTTGGACAGCAGCGCGTCGTAGACGTCCGCGATGGCCATGATCCGCCCCTGCAAGGGAATGTCCTTGCCGGCCGTGCCGCGCGGGTATCCCGAGCCGTCCCATTTTTCGTGATGGGTGCCGGCCATGATCTTCGCGTGCACGAGGAAGGCGTTCTCCCGCGTCTTTTTCTGTATCCTGTCTATGATCTCCTCGCCGTATACGGCGTGTTTCTTCATCTCCTCAAACTCGTCGTGTGTCAGCTTGGCGGGCTTCAGCAATATGTCGTCGTGAATGGCTATCTTGCCCACGTCGTGCA
>JAITLA010000143.1 GCA_031278145.1 Eubacteriales Family XIII. Incertae Sedis bacterium | reverse complement strand
ACGGGGACGGTTCTTTTGTGTATTGGGCAGGTTTGGCACTGTGGCCCGTGCCGGTAAATCGCACAATTCCAACATTGTATGTGTTACACAAATGAACCGTCCCCATGTGTTCTGCGCCCCCTGCCGACTTTTTCAGTGACCGCCCGTAGAGGCGGGGGACTGACGCCGTCGTTCAATCACGAGATCTCGATTTTCCCCGCCCGGCGCATCCCTTTGTCACTCTATCGCAAGGCTCTTCTTGGGGCAGGCTTCCACGCAGATGCCGCAGAGTATGCAGGCTTCCGCGTCCACGGACCAGATGTTCTCCCCCTCGGATTCGCCCGTTTGGGCGTTCTTCTTCTTGCGGCTGACCTTGAGGGCGTCCTGCGGGCATTTCTTCGCGCAGATGCCGCAGTAGATGCAGCTGTCGTTGCAACGCAGCGTCCCGTCTGCGGCTTGGCTCGCCGTCGGCGCCGCGGCACGCGCTTCCGCCGCCGTACCCGTTTCCGCCGTCGCGGGCGCGGGCTTCGCGAAGCTGTCCGCGGACTTCTCCGTGGACGGGGCCGTGTACGCGTTCTTGTTCTCGAGGCATTTTTTGGGGCAGACCTCCACACAGCAGCTGCACTGTATGCACTGCATGCGCCGGATCGTCCACGACTGCGCGTCCTTTGCGACCGTTATCGCCCGCGTCGGGCATTTGCGCGCGCAGATCCCGCACAGGATGCAGTCCTCTATCACGATCTCTATATGCCCGCGCGTCCTTTCTTGCCACTCGCGCGGGATCACGGGGTACATGAGGGTTGCCGGCTTTTTGAACAGGCTGCCCATGACCATCTTGCCGAGCTTTAATACCGCCATTTCCTCTCCTCTACCTTTCCGTACAGCTGATGCAGGGATCTATCGTGAGGATCAACATCGGGACATCCGCCAGATCGCAGCCTTGCAGGGTCTTGACCATGGCGGGGATATTCATGTTCGTGGGTGTTCGGACGCGCATCCTTTCGAGGAACTTGCTGCCGTTCCCGATAGAGTAATAGTAGGCCTCCCCGCGCGGCTGCTCCATTCTGGCGACGAACTCACGCGACGGGTTCCCCTTGACCGGAACGGATATCTCGCCCTCCGGCATCGATTCCGTGCACTGTCGGATCAGATCGATTGACTGGAACAGCTCGCGCACCCGCACCTTGCAGCGCGCGTAGCAGTCGCCGTCCTCCTCGACAATCGGCTCGAAGTCGAGCTTCGCGTAGGCGCCGTGCCCGTCCAGGCGGATGTCCTGGCGGAGCCCGGAGGCCCGCGCCATGGGTCCGACCGTGCAAAGCTCCGCCGCCTCGTCGCGCGAGAGCCGACCGATGCCCACAAGCCTGTTCTTCACGGAAAAATCCTCGAGGAACACGTCCGTGAGCTCCTTGAGCTCCTTCCTCATATCGGCGAGCCGCGCCGCGATCTCCTTCAGACCGGCCTCGTCGATGTCCTTCCGGACGCCGCCGAGCTTGCAGACCGAGAATATGACCCGGCCGCCCGTCGTCTTCTCAAATATGTCGAGCACCGCTTCGCGGAGCCGCCAGCTGTGCATAAACAAGCTCTCGAAACCGAAGCCGTCCGCCAGAAGCCCGAGCCACAGGAGATGGCTGTGCACCCGCGACAGCTCGTGCCACATCGTCCGCAGGAACTCCGCGCGCTCGGGGACCGCGATCTCCATATTGCCCTCGACGCTCTTGCAATAGCCCCAGCCGTGACCGAAGCTGCATATGCCGCAGATCCGCTCGATCACATAGACCATCTCCGTGAACTCGCGCTTCTCCACCAGCTTTTCGAGCCCCCTGTGGATATATCCTATGGACGGAATCGCTTCCACGACCCGTTCATCCTCTATCACGAGATCCAAATGGACCGGTTCGGGCAAAACCGGATGCTGCGGGCCGAAAGGAATTATCGTTCTCTTGCTCATTGCCAATCACCCTTCCTTTTGATTTTTTGGATTCCAAGGCGTGGGCGCCGCGACCTTAAAGAATTTCCCGTTGTAATTCAGCGCCAGATGCTTGAACCGGAAGCCGAACAGATCCTGTATCTCATTCTCGTATATGAACGCGGGCCAATAGACGCCCGTAATGCTCGGAATCGCTTCCCCCTCCGTCACGGCGAGCTTCAGGTTCGTCAGCGCGCAATCCTTGTCAAAGCTGTACAGCAGGTGAAATCGTCCGCCCGCTTCGGCCGCGCAAAGCTGTCCCAGCCGGTAGCCCTCGGCCTTCATGTCCTGCACCCTGTCAAGCAGCTCGGAGAGCGTCACCGGCACGATATTTTGGATCAGATGCTTTTCTTCAGCCATTTTGTCCGTCCTCCCTTTCGGCGGTATCCTTGCCGTCGCCGGAAAGCTCCACCGTGATGACGTCCTCCGCCGTATCCGCTTCGGATTCCGCGGACTGCGCAAGGCGCTTCGCGCGTTCCTCCGCCAGTTCCCGCGGCAGGCGCGCGCGCTTCTCGGCGAGAACGCCGAGCCCCTTGACGACGCCGTCTATGATGGCCTCCGGCCGCGCGGCACAGCCCGGGACGTACACGTCCACGGGTATGACCGTGTCGACGCCGCCCATGATATTGTAGCATTCCTTGAAAACACCGCCCGAAGCGGCGCATATGCCGACCGCCACGACGACCTTCGGCTTCGGCATCTGATCGTATATCTGCCGTATCACCGGGATGTTCTGTTCGTTGACCGAGCCCGTCACGAGGAATATGTCCGCGTGCTTGGGATTCCCCGTGTTGATGATGCCGAAGCGCTCCACGTCGTACATCGGCGTAAGACAGGCGAGCACCTCAATGTCACAGCCGTTGCAGCTGGAGCCGTCATAGTGAATGACCCACGGCGATTTTGTTATGTATGCCATGCGCTACGCCCCCCATCCGAAAAATATTGCGGCGATATAGACGCCCAGCAGATTCACGACGCCGCAGACCAGCGAAACGGCCCAAGAGGCGTTGAGCGCGAACTGCCATTTCATCCTCGCGTTCACGTTGTCCACAAAGGTTTCGAGGAAATACACCGCCAAGCAGACGAGCACGCCCACGACGATCATGAGCGCCGTGCCGTTTGCGAAGAACAGGAACACGAAGCCGAGCAGGAATACGTTTTCGTACCAATGCGATATCTCCAGCATCGCCAAGGTCTTGCCGGACAGCTCCGTCGTGATGCCCTTGACCAGCTCCTGATGCGCGTGGTGCGACATCGACAGGTCGAAGGGCGATTTCCTGAATTTGAGGGTCAGTATGAACAGGAAGCCGATGAACACGCCGGGCAGATACTGCGCGCCGACGTGCGTACTCGCAAGGATGTCGCTCACGTTGAACGAATGCCCCGCCAAGGCGCCCTCATTGAACACGGGCGTAACCAGATACAGGCCGACGGCGGTGATAAGCACCATCGGTTCGTAGGCCATCATCTGCAACAGCTCCCGCTCCGCGCCCACCTGCGCGTAAGGCGAGTTGGACGAATAGGCCGCCGCCACGAGGAAGATGCTCGCCGTCGTCAGCGTGAAGATGACGAGTAGCAGGCTCAGGCCCGCGAAGAAGAAGGCCCCCGTGAGGATCATGAACACCAGACAGCAGCCCACGTAGAAATCCTGCGCGGCGTTGACCGTGACGGGCTCCTTCTCGAGGAGTTTGAACACGTCGTAGAAGGGCTGCAACACGGGCGGACCGCAGCGTCCCTGCAGACGCGCGCTGAGCTTCCTGTCCACGCCGGCCAGGAAGCCGCCGACGAAGGGGGCCAGAATAAGATAGGCCGCCACGCCGATTACAATCGCGGCAATGTTCATATGGACACGCCCCCTCTCATGGATATGATGAAGAATACGACGCAGGCTATGATGAGAAAGACGATGCAGGTGGCGATCACGCCGATCAGGTTCATCCGCTTCTCGTTGAAATAGCCTTCCATATACCAGTTTCTGAGTTGGAATTCCGTTTCCTTCTGCATGGCGCCCATGTAGCGCAGATCGTCCCCGAGCCCCGCGCCCGCGAGGTAGATCGGAACGATCTTCTTCTGCGTCCTGCCGTAGAAGAGCAGCGGCAGCAGCACGATGACGGCCACGAGGATTGCCATGATGACCATATTGTCGGCGTTCAGGAGCGTCGCCGTAATCCGCGCCGTGTCCGCGCCGAAAAACGCATCCGAGATGTACGGAACGACCACATGTTTCGAGTAGGTCGGGAAGGTCAGGCAGGCCGCCACGACCAGCGCCACGAGCGTCCCGAGGGAACACCATTCCTCGCCGTGCACCCTGTGCTGGATGTTTTCGCGCCTCGCGACGATGGCGACGAGCTTGCCCAGCCACTTGCCCCAGTAAAACAGCGTGACCGAGCTGCCGAATATGATGAACAGAATCAGAAAAGGATTGCCGGAATTGATCACGGCTTCGAGCGCCGCCCACTTGGAAACGAGCATGCCGAAGGGGGCGAGGAACATGGCCGATATGCCGATGATCATGAAGGTCGCGAGCCGCGGCAGCCTGCCGAAGAGCCCGTCCATATCCTCGATGTCCCGGCTACCGATGTTGTGCTCGGCCGTGCCCACGCAGAGGAAGAGCAGCGACTTCGTGACGGCGTGGAAGATGATGAGCATCGTCGCCGCCCAGATCGCCGCGGGATGCGCCGTGCCCGCGCAGGCCACGATCAGGCCGAGGTTGGCCACCGTGGAATAGGCCAGCACGCGCTTCGCGTTGCTCTGCGATATTGCGGCGAACGAGGCCATGAGGAAGGTGACGCCGCCGACGAACATGGCCATGATGCCGGCCGGGGAGAACAGCCCCAGCACCGGCGAGAGCTTCAATATGAGAAATACGCCGGCCTTGACCATCGTCGATGAGTGGAGCAGGGCCGAGGTGGGCGTCGGCGCCACCATCGCGCCGAGCAGCCAGCTGTTGAAGGGCATCTGCGCGGCCTTGGTCAGACCCGCGAACACCAGCAGCGCCACGGGCAGCATGATGTAGAAATCGCCGCCGTAGGCGCCGATCTCCAGCAGAACGTCAAGCTCCAAGGTCTGCAGGTTCATGCCCGCGTAGAGGATTGCGAAGACGAAGCCCAGCCCGCCGAGCAGGTTCATGATCAGCGCGCGGAAGGAATTCCGGATGGCCTCCGGCGTCTTTGTGAAGCCGATCAGGAAGAAGGAACACAGCGTCGTGATCTCCCAGAAGAAGAACAGCCAGACGAGGTTGTTCGAAAACACGATGCCGTACATGGCGGCGAGGAACAGGAACAAGAG
>JAITLA010000136.1 GCA_031278145.1 Eubacteriales Family XIII. Incertae Sedis bacterium | reverse complement strand
AAAATGTTACATCGACTTCCCGGCACAAAACCGGGGCATGCGCAAACGCCGTATTTCATATTATACACCAAAGCGGTCACATTTCGGTAACATTTTAAAAAAACTTCCGATTTTTTTTTCGGGGGAGGCCCCGAACCGGCCGGCTTTCGCATGGGGGCCCGGGTCGCAACACGAAATCCGCGCAATTGTCGTTTACTTTGTCAATAACGATTGAACGGCGCCGCGATAGGGGTTATAATATTGTAGGCCGGTATTCGATGTTCCGGCGCTTATCGTTTGGATGGATCGCAGGGGGGAGATATGACGAAATACATCTTTGTTACGGGTGGCGTGGTTTCGGGCCTCGGGAAGGGCATTACGGCGGCCTCGCTGGGGCGCCTCTTGAAGGCGCGCAGCCTGAAGGTCAGCGCGCAGAAGCTCGATCCCTACATCAACGTGGACCCCGGCACCATGAGCCCGATACAGCACGGTGAGGTGTTCGTCACCGAGGACGGCGCCGAAACGGATCTGGATCTGGGGCATTACGAGCGCTTCATAGACGAGGATCTGAACCGTTTCTCCAACCTGACGGCCGGGAAGGTGTACTGGAACGTCCTGCAGAAGGAGCGGCGCGGGGAATACCTCGGCGAAACCATACAGGTGATCCCCCACATCACGAACGAGATCAAGAAATTCATATTCGCTGTCGGCGAGAACGGCGGCTGTGACATCGTCATCACGGAGATCGGCGGCACCATAGGCGACATCGAGAGCCAGCCCTTTCTGGAGGCCATAAGGCAGATCGCGCTCGAACTGGGCAAGGAAAACTGCCTCTATATCCACGTCACGCTCGTGCCCTTCATCGAGGGCTCGCACGAATACAAATCGAAGCCGACGCAGCATTCCGTGCGGGAGCTGCAGTCCATGGGCATATCCCCGGACATCATCGTCGTGCGTTCGGCCGGCGCCGTGAGCGACGACATCCGGGCCAAGATCGCGCTTTTCTGCAACGTGAAACAGGACTGCGTCATACAGAACAGGACGCTCTCCATGATCTATGAAGCGCCGCTCATGCTGGAGGAACAGCATTTTTCGGACATCGTGTGCCGCGAGCTCGGCATACACGCGCCGGATCCCGATCTCGCGGACTGGCGGGACATGCTGAAGCGCATCGCGAGCCGCGAGAGGAGCGTGCGCATCGGCCTCGTGGGCAAGTACGTGAAGCTGCACGACGCCTACTTTTCGGTTGCGCAGGCGCTCAGCCACGCGGGTTACGAAACGGGCGCCAAGGTCGAGATCGTATGGATAGAGGCCGAGGACATCACGGCGGCGACGGCGGCGTCCGCGCTTTCGGACTGCGGCGGCATCCTGATCCCGGGCGGCTTCGGCGAGCGGGGCATAGACGGCAAGATAGCGGCCGCCAAATACGCGCGCGAAAACAATGTGCCCTACCTCGGCATCTGCCTCGGTATGCAGATTGCCGTCATAGAGTTTGCGCGGAACGTGCTCGGGCGCGCGCGCGCGCACTCGTCCGAGTTCGACGATGAATCGCCCGATCCGATCATCGGCCTGATGGCGGACCAGCATGGAAACATCCCCAAGGGCGGCACCATGCGCCTCGGCGCCTATCCCTGCGACGTACTGCCGGGCTCCGCGCTGCACGAGGCCTACGGCAAGGATCTGATATACGAGCGGCATCGCCACCGCTACGAGTTCAACAACGACTACCGCGAGGCGGTGACGGAGGCGGGGATGACGATCTGCGGCCTGTCGCCGGACGGCAGGCTCGTGGAGGCCGTGGAGATCGCCGCGAACGACTTCTTCATCGGTGTGCAGTACCATCCCGAGTTCAAGAGTCGTCCCAACCGCGCGCATCCGCTGTTCCGCGCCTTTGTGGCGAAGGCGCTCGAAAGGCCCGCGACGCGAGAGATCGAAACGCTGTGAAAGCCACTGTAATCAAAATTTAAATTTTGCCTGTATTGCAAACCGAGCACAATCCGTATAAACTATAGAGTAAGAGGTATAATATGAAAATGAGGATGGAAATGAAGAAGAAAGCAGCATCGTTTGCCGTCGCCGCGGCCCTGAGCTTGCTCGCCGGCGCGTTTGTCGCGTCGCCGGCCTTCGCCGCGGATCTGAATGACATCTCCGGGCACTGGGCGGAGGGCGATATACTCGCCGGGGTCAACTACGGCTACATCACCGGCTATACCGACGGCAGCTTCAAGCCGGAGGCCACGATCACGCGGGCCGAGTTTGTCACGATCATCAACAAATCGGGGAATTACACGGCCATGACGAACATCCCCTTCCGGGACGTGCCCGTCAACGAATGGTATTTTCAAGAGGTGCAGCGGGCCTACAACGCCGGCTACATTCAGGGCGACAGCGAGGGCAATTTCAAACCGAACGCGCAGATCACGCGCCAAGAGGCGGCGGTCATCCTGAATCGCATAGCGCCGGGCGGCGATACGTCCTATGCGCTGACGGGTGTCGTCGACGCGGACATTATCGACGCTTGGGCGCTTCCCGCCGTCAAGGCGGTCTACAACAAGGGCTACATCAAAGGCGATGATGACGGGCGCTTCGACCCGATGGGTCCCCTGAAGCGCTGTCAGGCCGTGGCGATTGTGAACAGGGTCCTCGGCATCAGCCCGCTGACGCCCGGCACGGCGCTCGCGGCGCTCAGCATTTCCAACATCAACATCACGGACGTCAAGACGGACGGCGCCACGCTCAACCTCACCACGACGCGGGACGGCACCGTGTACTGGGTCGTCCTCACGGGCGAGGGTGCGACGACGCCAACGGCGGAGCAGATCCTGAGCGGCCGGGCCTCCGACAACACGAACGCCTACGGCTCGGGCAGCAGAAGCGTCTACGCCAACAGCGCGATCACCGCTTCCCTCACGTCCCTGCAGTCGGAGCAGTCGTATAAGGTCTGCGCCGTGGCGCGGGACGCCGCGGCCAATCTTTCCCCCGTGGCCATACGCACCTTCACGACCTCGGTCGCGGGCGACACGGGCGAGGAATGGATCGGCAGCGGCTTCACCGTAAGCAATATCGACAACAACGCGCTCACGCTCACGGTCGGCTCATCCAGGGCGGGCACGCTGTACTACGTGATCGTGGAGGACCCGAACCGGACCGTCAAGACGCCGACGCAGGCTTACATCAAGAACGGCCGGGACGCGAGCAACAGCACGACAAACGTCATCTCGGGAAGCTTCTCCGTTTCTTCGAGCGGCTCCGTGACGGCGGACATCACGGGGCTCAAGTCCGGGACGAACTACAAGATCTTCGGCTGCGTCTATGAGAGCTCGAGCAGCGGCAGCCTTTACTCCAAGGTGAAGAGCGGGACCTTCACGACGACGGGGAGCTACGTGGATTGGATCACGAGCCTTACGGTTCCGTCGAGCGTGAGCGATGCGACGAGCGTTGGCTTGAGCGTCATGGCAAACCGCGCGGGGACCTTCTACTACGTGGTGACGGAGAACGCCACGCAGCCGCGCGCCACGCAGATCCGAAACGGCTATGACTACAAGAACTTTCAGGGCGTCGCGCGGGGCTCCATCGGCGTTTCCGCCAACACCGCCGCATATCCGACGCTGACGGGCTTGACGGCGGGCAAAACCTACTACGTATTCGGCGTTTTGATCGATTCGAGCAGCGTGTTGTCCGAGATCGAAAGCCGCAGCTTCACGACGACGGCGATGACCCTGAGCGTGTCCTACGCCTTCAACGCGCCCTCGGCCACGACCACAACCACGCAGGGCGGGATCATCGGCTTCAGCAATTCCGGTACGAGCTACACCGCCGCCAACCCGACGATAGACCTCAGCGGGAACAACAGCGGCGCCGACGTGACGATTTCGGTCACGAAGGCGAGCACCGCGAGCAGCGTTGCGGCGGCCTTGGGCAGTACGTCGCTTACGCCCACGACGACGAGCTCCACGAATCCGATCTTCCGCATAAACAACGGCAATGTGCCCACCGGAACGACCACCCTTACGATCACCGTAACGGAATCGGGCAAGAGCCTGACATACACGATTTACATAAAGAAATAACGCGCCGGCCGCGAATTTCGAAGGTGACAAAGAACGATAGAGAGCGATAGAGAACGACAAAGAACCGGCCACGGGCCGGTTCTTTGTCGTTCTCCGCGCCCGCACGCGGGATGGCGGCGCTCCGCTACGCGATTGCCGCCTCGAGGGCGATCCGGATCATGCTCGTAAAGGTCTGCTCGCGCTCCTTGGCCGTGGTTTCCGCGCCCGTGACGAAATCGTTGCTGATCGTCAGCACGGCGAGCGCGTTCGCGCGATTGTACGCGGCGTTCATATAGAGCGCGGCGGCTTCCATCTCCACGCAGAGCACGCCGAGGCGCGCCCACCGGCGCCACCAATCCGGTTCGAGCTCGTAGAACACGTCCCCCGTCAGGATGTTCCCCGCGTGCACGGCTATGCCGAGCTTGTCCGCCGCGTCCTTGGCCTTGCACAGCAGGGACCAGCTCGCCGTCGGCGCGAGGTTTCCGTTCAGTTTGTAGATGTGCGCGTAGTTGGAATCCGTGGAGGCGGCCATCCCCAGCACGACGTCCTTGACCTTGAGATCCGCGCTGATCCCCCCGGCCGTTCCGACGCGGATCAGGTTCCGCGCGCCGTACTCCGTGATCAATTCCCAGGAATAGATGCCGATGGAGGGCGCGCCCATGCCCGTGCCCTGCACCGACACGGGGACGCCCTTGTAGCTGCCCGTGAAGCCGAGCATACCCCGTATCTCGTTGTAGAGGCGCGC
>JAITLA010000088.1 GCA_031278145.1 Eubacteriales Family XIII. Incertae Sedis bacterium | reverse complement strand
TACACCGATTTTATCATAAAAACAACCGCAAGTCTCACTGTTTTTTATCGGTTTGTGCGAGATTTTTCAACCTGTTTCATAAAATCGCTCCGGGGGCGCACTGAACTTTTCATTTAACCAGCGGCCGCCGGGCGAAGGCCCGGGCAAGCAAAGCCCCGCCCGCGCTTGGCGCGGACGGGGCTTTGTACTGCGAACGGGTGCTTGTGCCCGGAGCAGGCCTCGCGATGGCGGATGGGGTTCGCAGACCGCGCAAGAAGGGCGGAAGCGTCTACAGCTTGACGATCTTGCCGATGTAGCCCGCCTTCGGGGCGTCCTCGGCCTCGTTTTCGAACACGGTCGTGACATGGACCCGCAGCGTGGCGACGCCGTCCGCGAAGGTCACGTCCAAGTCCGCGTCCATGTCGGGATTTTGCCGGGTCAGCTTCAGGACCGCGTTGAGCAGATATTCGAGCTGTTTCTTGTTGACCGCTTCGTAGTTGGAAATGAAATGCCGGAAGCCCGAAATGCTTTCCTCGCGCAAGGAAAACAGCTTCCGGAAGCCCCCGGACAGGTTGGCGGTATCGGTCCTGATATCGTAATCGAGCAGGATATCCTCCGCAAGCCCCGTAATGATGCGGCGCTTCGCCTGTTCGCGCTCGGCCAGATTCGCGGCGTCGTTCAAGAGCAGGATGTCGGCGGAATCCGCAATCCGCACACTCGGCGCCGAAGCGGCCAACACGGATTTCTCTTTGATTTTTTCGGGATCGAGGAATTGAACGGCGGTCTTCTCGAAGGATGCGAGCAGCTCCGGGTTGAATATGCCGCATTCGCCGTCCACGATCATCTTCACGGCCACGTCATGGCTGATCGCGGGCTTGTAGACGCGGTCGCTCGTGAGCGCGTCATAGACGTCGGCCAGCGACACGACCTGCGCCCAAAGCGGTATCTCGTCGCCCTTGAGCCCGTCGGGATAGCCCCTGCCGTCCCAGCGCTCGTGGTGGTGGCGGCAGATATCGTAACAATATTTGTAATACGCGAGATTTCCCGTGAAGTTGATGCTCTCCAGAATCGCGCAGCCCTCGGTCGTATGGGTCTTCATAACCGCGAACTCCTCCGCCGTAAGGCGGCCGGGCTTCAGCAGCACGAGATCGGATATCGCGATCTTGCCGATATCGTGCATGGCGGAGGCGCTGGCGATGTCGTCTATCTCCTCCTCCGACAGGCGGTATTTCTCGTTGAGCTCCGAAAGGGTTTCCAGCAATATCCGCGTCAGCGCGCGTATCCTGATGATGTGCTGCCCGGACTCGTGATCGCGGAACTCGACGGCGGTGCTCAAGGCGTCGATTACGAAGGTATTCGACATCTTCAGCTGCTCGTTTTGGAGCTCGAGCGCCTTGGTCTGCCTCTCGACCATGTCCTCCAGATAGAACTTGTGCAGGTAGAGGTCCACGGTGTTCTGCACGCGGCGCCTTACGATATCGGGATTGAAGGGCTTGTTGATGATATCGACGACGCCCATGGAATAGCCCAACAGCGCCTTCTCTTCATCGCTTTCCGCGGTGATCATGATAACGGGTATGGTTTCTATGGACTTGTCGAGGATCATGTTCTTGAGCACGCCGAAGCCGTCCATGACGGGCATGACGATATCGAGCAGCACGATGGCGAGGGTTTGCCCGTACTCGGCGATCAGATCCAGCGCGACTTGGCCGTTTTCCGCTTCGAGCACATTGTACTGGTCATGAAACAACTCGTAAAGAATCTCCCGGTTCAACTCGATGTCATCTACAATCAGGATGTTCTTTCGCTCGGCACCCATCAACAAAATCCTTTCCCCACAAATAACCCGCGCAGCCGGAACCGAAGAGCGTAAACAAACCCGCCCGATGCGGAAACGGGTGCTGTTTACTATTTATTCTACACCAATCGCGGCGCAAGTGCAAATCTTTTAGTCTAAAAGAGCGAAAAAATGCGAAAAATCGCCAGCATCTTTCGTGAATGGAAAACAAGCGCGTCGACCGTGCGAAACGCGTCGCCCGGCGCGCCCCCGTCAGTTCTTGAGGCTCTGGATCGGCGCGGGGATCCTGCCGCCGCGCCGCAGCAGCTTCGCCGGCGAGGCCGTGTTCAGGCGCATGACGGGTCCGCTGCCGAGCAGGCCGCCGAACACCAGCTCGTCGCCGACCTTCTTTCCGATGGCGGGGATGACGCGCACCGCCGTCGTCTTGCCGTTGATCATGCCGATGGCGGCTTCGTCGGCGATGAGCGCCGAGAGGATGTCCTCCGGCGTATCGCCCGGCACGACGATCATGTCAAGCCCCACGGAGCAAACCGCCGTCATGGCTTCGAGCTTCTCTATCGTCAGCGCGCCCGCCCGCGCGGCCGCGATCATGCCCGCGTCCTCCGATACGGGGATGAAGGCGCCGGACAGCCCGCCGACGCTCGACGAGGCCATGACGCCGCCCTTTTTGACCGCGTCGTTCAGCAGGGCCAAGGCTGCGGTCGTGCCGCAACCGCCGCAGACCTCGAGGCCGATCTCCTCGAGGATGTGCGCAACCGAATCGCCTATGGCGGGTGTCGGCGCGAGGGAGAGGTCCACGATGCCGAAGGGGACGCCGAGCAGAGCCGACGCCTCGCTTCCGACCATCTGGCCCATGCGCGTGATCTTGAAGGCCGTTCGCTTGATGATCTCGGCCACGGCGGTCAAATCGCGCTCCGCGCCCGCCTTCCGCAGCGCCGCGCGCACGACGCCCGGCCCCGAAACGCCGACGTTGATCACGCAGTCCGGCTCGCCGGGTCCGTGAAAGGCGCCGGCCATAAAGGGGTTGTCCTCGGGCGCGTTGCAGAATACGACGAGCTTCGCGGCGCCGACGCACTGTCTGTCGGCGGTCAGGACCGCCGCCCGCTTGACGACGCCGCCCATCAGCGCCACGGCGTCCATGTTGATGCCGGCCTTGGTCGTGCCCACGTTGACGGAGGCACAGACGCGCTCCGTCGAGGCCAGCGCCTCCGGTATGCGGGCGATGAGCTCCCTGTCCCCCGGAGAAAAGCCCTTGTGGACGAGCGCGGAGAAGCCGCCGATGAAGTTCACGCCCACCTCCCGCGCGGCCCGCTCCAGCGTGTGCGCGTAGCGCATCGGGTCGCCGCCCGACGCGCCGGCCGCCATCGCAATCGGCGTGACGGAGATGCGCTTGTTTATGATCGGAATGCCGTATTTCTGCTCGATTGCGGCGCCGGCCTCGACGAGCCCGCCCGCCCGGCGGCATATCTTATCGTAGATCTTGCCGCAGGCGGCCTCGATATCGGAATCGAAACAATCCAGCAGCGATATGCCCATCGTGACGGTCCGTATGTCGAGGTTTTCCTCCTGGATCATCGTGATCGTTTCCATGATGTCGGTCATGTTCAGCATAATACTCTCCGCATGTCAGAAAAAAGCGTGTTTGAACGACGGCGTCAGTCCCCCGCCTCTACAGGCGGCGGGTTTCAGCTTCACAAGCTGTCAGTGGCGGGTGCAATCCCCCACTGACGCCTATGTTTTGAGGGGCGGCGGGCGAAGCCC
>JAITLA010000057.1 GCA_031278145.1 Eubacteriales Family XIII. Incertae Sedis bacterium | reverse complement strand
CGGTTATCACTCCACGGATAATCCGCAACGATAAATAAGATTGCATTCCGGCCCGCGTCTATGGTATGATAACCGCATACAAGGCGCTTGTTGCGGCGTGCTTGTACCACGCGAAAGCGAAGCGAGGGAGGTGAATACGCGTTGGATATCCCCGAACGAAGTAGCGGCGACGATTACGACATACGATCTGCGACCGGAGGGTTCGCGCGTTTTTTATACGCGGAGCGGAATTTGGCGCGGCTGCGGGCTTTGCGCTGATTCCGTCGCGCGCAGCGGGCCTCGTCCGGCGAACGCCGCTTCATGCGGATTATCGGAAAGGAAGAAGCCCGATGGACGAAAAGAATTTTGACGAGATTGCGCAGGAGATCATTGCGCTGCTGGACGCCAAGAAGTACATGCACGCCCGCGACAAGATATTGGGCTTGCAGGAGGTCGATATGGCGGAGGCGCTGGAGGAGGTTATCGAGAGGCTTGGCATCGAATACGCGGTGATACTGTTCCGCATGCTGCCCAAGGATGTTTCGGTGGAGGTGTTCTCCTATCTGCCCTCGGACGACCAATTGGCCGTCATCAACGTCATTACGGACAAGGAACTCAGATACATCATCGACGAGCTTGATTTCGACGATATGATAGACGTGCTCGAGGAACTGCCGGCGAACATCGTCGATAAGATCCTCGAAAAATCCACGAAGGAAGAGCGCAAGCAGATCAATACCTTCCTGAATTACCCGGACGACAGCGCCGGCAGCCTCATGACGCCGGACTATATCAGTCTGCAAAAGGATTGGACGGTCGGGGACGCGCTCGCGCACATCAAGCGGGTGGGGATGGACAGCGAAACGGTCTACACCTGTTATGTGAAGGACCGCGGCCGCAAGCTGATCGGCATCGTTTCGCTGCGAACGCTCGTGGTTTCCGACGCCGACCGGCCCATAGCGGGCATCATCGACGAGGATGTGGTCTGCACGAACGTCTACGCCGATCAGGAGGACGTGTCGGAGATGTTCAAGAAGTACGGCTATCTGGCCATACCCGTCGTCGATAACGAGATGCGGCTCGTCGGCATCATCACCGTCGATGATATATTCGGGGTCATCGAAGAGGAATACAATGAGGACTTCGAGCGGATGGCCGGCGTGCTGGATTCGAGCGACGCGGAATACCTGGACATCGGGGTGTTCAAACACGTGCGAAACCGGCTGCCGTGGCTCGTGCTGCTCATGATCTCCGCCATGCTCACGGGTGGCATCATCCGCAGCTTCGAAACCCTGCTTTCGAGCGTGATCAGCCTCGCGGTCTACCTGCCGATGCTGATGGGGACGGGCGGCAATTCGGGCTCGCAGTCGGCGACCCTGATCATTCGCGGTATGGCCGTGGGCGATATCGAGATGCGGGACGCGTTGCGGGTTTTCTGGAAGGAGCTGCGGGTCAGCTTCACGACGGGCCTCATATTGAGCGCGCTGAACATGGCCAAGATCCTGCTTCTCGACCGCGAGGGCCTTTGGGTCGCGGCCACGGTCTGCATCTCGATGGTGGTCATCGTGACGATGGCGAAATGCATAGGGGGCATGCTGCCCATGCTTGCCAAGCGCGTGGGCATCGACCCCGCGCTGATGGCCGCCCCCATGATATCGTCGCTTACGGATCTCGTGTCCTGCCTGACCTATTTCACGCTGGCGTCCGCGATCCTGCGTCTTTGACGCGTCCTTTGCGGCAAGGGCGGCGAGGGGCGGCCGCGAGCGGCGTGTTATACGGATGGTATGGCTCGATACGGCGGATTGGAACCAAACAGGCGGTGGGCATGTCAAACATTGAAAGCAAAGATATCCGGCCCGTGGACGCGGCATACGTGCGGGAGAGGCTCAGGCCGCGCGCCGCGGACACCCACAAGGGACAGTGCGGCAGGCTTTTGATCGTGGCGGGCTCGCACGGAATGGCCGGCGCCGCCGTCCTCTGCGCGCGGGGCGCGTTCAGGAGCGGCGCGGGCTTGGTCAGCGTGTCCGTCCTCGAGGAGCTGTTCCCCGTCATACACGGCGGCGTGGCGGAGGCCACCTGCGTCGGGCGGGATCTCGCGCGCTTGGATCTGTCCGCCTTCGATGCCGTCGCCATGGGGCCCGGCCTCGGCAACGCGGAGAATACGGCGGGCCTCGTGCGCTTTGTGCTCAAGAGCTACGACGGAACGCTCGTGCTGGATGCCGACGCGCTGAATGTCATCGCCGGCGATTCCATCCTGACGGGGATGCTGCGCGCGCGCGCCCTGCGGCCTTGCGGCGCGGCGATCATCACGCCGCACCCCGGAGAGGCCGCGCGGCTTCTCGGCCTCGGCTCGCCCGCGCCGCGCGACGAACGGGCGGAAAGCGCGCGCGCGCTGGCGGCGTTGACGGGCGCCATCAGCGTGCTCAAGGGCGCGCGCACCTTGACGGCCTCGCCCGCAGGCGAGCTCTACGTCAACGAAACGGGCAATCCGGGCATGGCGACGGGCGGCAGCGGCGACGTCCTCACGGGCGCAATCGCCGCGCTCGCGGGACAGGGTCTTTGCCCCCTGGACGCGGCGCTGACGGGGGTATACCTGCACGGCCTGGCCGGGGACATCGCCGCGGCGCGCGTCGGAGAGTACGGGCTGACGGCCTCGGACATCGCGGAGGCGCTGGCTCTCGCGATTGATCGGAGCATGGAAAAGACGCCCGGCCCGCAAGGGCGGGCGGCGAAGGACGAGTAAGCCGCAGTGCGCCGCGCGGGATTTTTTTCGCCCGCCGCGAAGCGCGGAGGCCGAACGGAAGAAGACAGGCAAGGGGAGGTGCAAATGGAAAGCAAGGTCAAGGTATACCGCAAAAGGGCGGCGGCGATCCTCTTCGCCGCCTTGCTCTGCGTCGCCACGGCGGCGGCGGTCCGCGCGGCGAGCGCCGCGCCGGGCTCCGAGGAGGATCCCGTCGTGACGAAGAGCTATGTGGACAAGCGGATCGCGGAGCTGGGCGGCGTCTTTGTTCCCGTGGAGATCGCGGCGGGCCAACAGCTCATCGGCGGCGCCGGCGCGGAGATCATCCTGCGGAGCGGCGAGGCCGCGATCATAAGCAACGAAAGCAACGGGGTTTCCGATCTCACGGGCGGGCTGGATCTGATGACGGGCGCGCCCGTGCAGCCGAACCACCTGCTGCTCGTGCCGCGGGCCGACGGACGGGGCCTCACGGCGCGCGGGGATGTTTGGGTGATGGTTCGCGGCCCCTACACCATACAATAACATCAAGGAGTAAGCATGACCGACACGAAACGATTCATAAGAAGCAACGCGATCCTGCTCCTCGTGATTGCGGCGGGCCTGATCGCGGGCGTGGTCGTTCTCTGCGCGCGCATCGGCGTCGAGAGGGCGAACAAAAGCTACGACATCGTGGCGGATTTTCAAGAGATCGAGGCCATGGCGCGGCAATCGGAAGAGGACATCGCGTGGTGGCTCGCGCGGTTCAAGGAGATGGATATCACGAAGATGGGCCTGGCGGAGGAAAGCCTGAACAGCCTCATGCGCGGTTATGACCTGCCTGTTTCCGCAGAGGTCATGGACCTGCTCACGCAGGAGGCCGACTGGCGGGACGCCTACCCCGCAGAATGGATGGAACGGATCGAGGCTTTCCCCTACGACCGCTACGACGTCATGGTACACATGGCCTCAAAGGAGGCTTACGACTTCGTCACGGAGGCCCTGCTCACGCGCTACGGCGCGGATCGGGTGCTGGTTTTCCCAAATACCTCCGCTTACAATGCCATGGCACGCGCCATGTCGGCGGAGCGCTATCCTTTCCCGGCGCCGGAGGCCGAAATCACGGGCGGCTACGCGCTGATCGACGGAACGCCCGACCTGACCCTGTACACGGCCCGCTACAAGAAGCAGAATTCCAAGGGGGGCGGCTTCCTCGAGCTGATAGACGTCGTGGATTCCAAGCTCATGTACCTGAGCCTCGGCATGCTGCCCGAGAAGGTTGCGGCCGTCCAAGGCGCGGGCATGGAGGTGATCCCCCGCACGGCGAGTTATACGGGCTGGAACGATGAACGGTACGCGCGGGCCGTTGTGGCCGACTACGCGCGCTACGGCATCGTTCCCTCCTACCTGATCGTCGGCGGCGAAAGCGTACCCGGCTTTGACGACGGCCCCGCTTTCATCGAGGCCTACCTCGCCGACAACGACATCGCGCTCGGCCTGATAGAGAACACGACCCAGCTGCAGAACATCTTGCAGCACGGCGTTCTGGACGCCGCCATCGCGAGCGGCTACAAGGCCGCGCGCATCTTCTCCGTCTGGGATTACATACAGAATCGCTATCAATATTACGGTTACGAGGGTGTGGAGGAGATCGAGAATACGCTGTTTCGCGCCGTCGCGGAGCGCAACATCCGCGTGATCTATTACAAGCCGATCCGCGAATTCAAGGATCTGCACACCTATGTGACGGAGCCGGACGCGTACAAGACGCTCTTCGCGGGCCTCGACGCGCGGCTTGCGCGGCACGGCTTCAGCCGGGGCGAGGCCTCGGTCATGCCGCCGCTGCGGGTCCCCTTCGCCGCGAAGCTGCTGATCGCGCTTTCGAGCGCGGCGGCGGGCATCCTGCTTTTGCATCTGTTCTTCCCGCTCCCGCAGCGCTTCAAATACGGCCTCGCGGCCGCGGGCGCGATCTGCGTGCTCGGCGCCTTCAAGGTCCTGCCCTATCTGACCGAGCTGATCGCGAGCTTCACAAACGCCTTCGTGTTCGCCTGCCTCGCGACGATATTCTTCACGAGCCGGTGCAAGCTTTTCTACGACCGCGCAACGGCCCTCGCGGCCGGCGCGACGGCGCCGGCCGCGAGCGGCGAACCCGCGCGGATTCGCGCTTCGGCCGCAAGGCCGGGCGCCCTCGGCCCGATCCTTCTGCTCGCCTCGACGACCCTGGCGGGGACCGTCCTCATATCCGTATGCGGCGGCATCCTGACGGCCGCCCCCCTGTCGTCCATCAACTACATGCTGGAGATCGACATATTCCGCGGCGTCAAGCTCTCGCAGCTCGCGCCGATAGCCTTCTTCGCCGTCGCCTATCTGGCGTATTTCGGCTTCGGCAACCAAAAGCGCAAGCCGGGTCAGCTCGAATTCTACGATTTGAAGGAGATGATGCACACGCCCATCCGCGTGTGGATGGTGCTGGTCGGCCTCGTATTCCTGGGCGGCGGGGTGTACTACATCCTGCGCACGGGCCATGAGGTCCTGGACGTCAGCGGCACGGAGATGCTTCTGCGCAACGAGCTCGAGGAATTCCTGATCGCGCGGCCGCGCACAAAGGAATTCCTGTTCGCCTTCCCCGCCGTCATGCTGATGGTCTACACCGCCTGCCGCCGCTTCCCGTTCTGGCCCATCGTGTTCGGTCTGTGCGGCGTCGTCGGCGTGACCTCCGTCATCAACACCTTCATGCACATAAGGACGCCGCTGTATCTCGGCTTCGCGCGGACCGGATATTCGCTCGTGTTCGGCTGGATCCTCGGCATCGTGGGCATACTGATCTTCGAGCTGCTCCATCGCTTGTATGTGCGGGCGGAGGCGCGTCGCGCGGACCTTGGGCGTGAATAGGGCATATCGGATACTGATCTCGGGCTATTACGGCGCGGGCAATATCGGCGACGAATCGATCCTGACGGTCGTCGCGGAGAACCTGCGGGCGCGGCTCTCGGGCGTCGAGCTTACGGTGCTTTCCCAGAGCCCCGAGGCCACGGCGAAGAAGCACGCGGTGCGTTCCGTGAACAGGCGCTCGCTCGCCGTGATAGGCGAGATCCGGCGCTGCGACCTCCTGATCAGCGGCGGCGGCAGTCTTTTGCAGGATGTTACCAGCCGCAAGAGCATCCTGTACTACCTCGCCGTCATATGGGCGGCCTTCCTCTTTCGCAAGGATGTGTTCATCTATAGCCAGGGGATAGGTCCCATCGTTTCGAAGCAAAACCGCCGGTTGACGGCGTGGACATTGCGGCGCGTCGCGGGCATCGTCGTCCGCGACGAGGCGTCCGCGGAGCTGCTGTCGGAGATCGGCGTCCCCCGCGAGCGGGTGATTGTCACGGCGGACCCGGTGCTGCGCGTGAAGCGGGCGGAGCTTGCGGCGGGCCGCGCGATATTGGAGCGCGAGGGCTTTGACACGGGCGGCGCGGGTCCGGCGGTGGGCTTCGCGGTGCGCGAGCGGCGCACGGACAGCGAATTCGTGGACGAGCTGTGCCTGTCCGTCCGGCGGCTTTTGGACGAGGTCGGCGCGCGCGTCCTGCTGATACCCTTCCATTACGCGGAGGATCTGCCCGTCATAGAGGAGCTCGAAAGACGGCTTTCCGGAAGGGTTTTGGCCATAAAGAACAAGTATTTGACGGAGGAAATGCTGTCGATCATAGGCAACATGGACCTGCTCGTCGGCGTGCGCCTGCACGCGCTCATATACGCCGCCGTCATGGGGGTGCCCATGATCGCCGTGTCCTACGACCCCAAGATCAACTCCTTCATGCATTCGCTCGGCATGAAGGCCCTGTCGGCCGTCGGGGATTTTAAGAGCGAGTATTTCATGGAAGAATTCGAGAAGATTTCCCACGATGCGGAGGCCGTGCGCCGCAATATCGCGGAACGCGTCGCGCTGCTGATCAAGAAGCTCGACACGAACGAGGAGATGATCGGGGCGCTGATGGCGCGCCGCACGAGAACGCGCGGGCGGGATCGGAACGGCGACGCGCCGGCGTGAACGCCGGCGCGCGGCCCGCTTCGCCCGGTTTTCGGCCGGCCGCCTTCCCGGCGCCTGCCGGCCTTTGGAGGACTTTGCCTTGCATGAGCATCCCGTGATCGAATCGAAGAAACGCGTCCGCATCTTGGACATTCCCGTCGATAGGGTGTCCCGCGCGGAGGCGCTGGAGGTCTTTGACGCGCTGCTGCGCACGGAGGGCTGCAGCCTGATTGTGACGCCCAATTCGGAGATACTGTGGAACGCGGCCAAGGATGCGGGCCTGAAGGCGATCCTGCGCGGCGCGGATCTCGTCATACCGGACGGCATCGGGCTCGTGTACGCGTCGCGCATCGTCGGATCGCCGCTTTCGGAGCGGGTTACGGGGATTGATTTTCTCGACGCCGCGCTTTGCCGGCTCGCCGATGCGGGCGAAGCGGTCTATCTGCTCGGCGGCGCCCCCGGCGTTGCGGAGAAGGCCGCGGAACGCATGCGCGCGCGCTATCCCGCGCTGCGCGTGGCGGGTGTCCGCCACGGCTATTACAAGCCCGAGGAGGAAGCCGCCATAGTCGGGGAGATCAACGAAAGCGGGGCGGCCTTCCTCTGCGCCGCGCTGGGTTCGCCCAAGCAGGAGCGTTTCATCCACGCGCACAGGGATGCGCTGCGCGTGCGCGCGGCCATAGGCGTCGGCGGGAGCCTCGATGTCTGGGCGGGCGTGCAGAAGCGCGCGCCGGCCTTTTTCCGGGATCACGGCCTCGAGTGGCTGTACCGCCTCGCGCGGCAGCCGGCGCGGATAAAGCGCGCGGCCGTCCTGCCGCTGTTCATGCTGCGGGTGCTGGCGGCCGGCAGGCGATAGGGCGGGATCGCGCGGGCCGGGCCCGCGCGATCCCGCCGCAGACCTTCGCTTATTGTTGTGCGGCAACGCAAAAGAATGGAGATAGAATGCATGCTTACAGATTTTAAGAGAACGGAAGCGGCCGCAAGGGCCATCCGCGCGGAGATCATCCGGCAGCTGTACCGCGCGGGCTCCGGGCATCCCGGAGGATCCCTCTCCGCGGCGGATATCGCGGCGGTCCTGTATTTTGACGAAATGCGCATCGATCCGAAGGATCCCCGGCGCGCGGACAGGGACAAATTCGTGCTTTCCAAGGGACACGCGGCGCCGCTGCTCTACGCGACCCTCGCGGAACGGGGCTATTTTCCCAAGGAGGAGCTGCACAAGCTGCGGAAGCTCGGCGCCCTGTTGCAGGGGCATCCGAACATCAAGGTCCCGGGCGTCGAGATGTCAACGGGCTCTCTGGGCCAAGGCTTTTCCGCGTCCGTCGGCATGGCGCTCGCCGCGCGCATGGACGGCGGCGGCCGCGTGTACGCGCTGCTCGGCGACGGCGAGCTCGAGGAGGGCCTCGTCTGGGAGGCCGCGATGTCCGCCGCGCATTACAGGCTCGACAATCTCTGCGCCGTCGTCGATTGGAACGGCTTGCAGATAGACGGCAGGAACGAGGACGTGATGACCGTGGCGCCCATCGGCGAGAAGTTTGCGAGCTTCGGCTTCCACGTCCTGTCCATCGACGGGCACAGCCTGCCCGCGATTGCGGGCGCCTTTGAGGACGCGCGGACGCACAAGGGGGCGCCGACCGTTATCGTGGCCAAGACCGTCAAGGGCAAGGGGGTTTCGTTCATGGAGAACGAGGCCGGCTGGCACGGCAGGGCCCCGAACGAGGAAGAGGCGCGGAAGGCGCTGGCGGAATTGGGAGGTGCGTTGTAATGGCGGATAAAATCGCGACAAGACAGGCATACGGGGAATTCCTCGTGGAAAAGGGCAAGACCGCCGAAAATCTGATCGTGATGGACGCGGATTTGTCCAAATCCACGATGACGGCGGGCTTCGCGAAGGCGTTTCCCGACAGGTTTTTCAACATGGGCATCGCGGAGCAGAATCTGTACGGCGTCGCGGCGGGCCTCGCCGTTTCCGGGAAGGCGGTCTGCGCGAGCACCTTCGCCGTGTTCGCCGCCGGGCGGGCCTTTGAGATCATCCGAAATTCCATAGGCTATACGCACGCGAATGTGAAGATATGCGCCACGCACGCGGGCATCACCGTGGGCGAGGACGGCGCGAGCCACCAGAGCTTTGAAGACATCGCGCTGATGCGAACGATCCCCGGCATGACCGTGCTGAACCCCTCGGACGCCGTTTCGGCGAAGCGCCTGCTCGATCTCGCGGTGGATGCGGACGGGCCGTTTTACATCCGCCTCGGGCGCGCCGCCGTCCCCGTGCTCTACGACGCGGAGGCCGCGTTTGCGATAGGCAAGGGCTGCGTGCTCAGAGAAGGGCGGGATTACGCGATTCTCGCGACGGGCGTCATGGTGCATGCGGCGCTTCGCGCGGCGGAAGCGCTGGCGGACGAGGGCCTTGCCGTCCGCGTCGTCGACATGCACACGATCAAACCCCTCGACGGGGCAATCGTGGAAGCGGCCGCCCGCGAAACGAAGGGCCTTGTGACGGCGGAGGAGCATTCCGTCATAGGCGGGCTGTTCGGCGCCGTTGCGGAGTACACGGCCGCCCATTGCCCCGTCCGAATCCTCCCCGTGGGGCAAAAGGACACCTACGGCGAGTCGGGCAAGCCGGACGAGCTCCTGCGCAAGTACGGCATGTCGGCGGACGATATCGCGGACGCCGTGCGGCGGCTCGCGGGCTAGGCTTGCGGCGCGTCGTTCACGCGGCCGCGCGCGCAATCGAGCGGTAAGGCCATATGAAGAAACAAGACATCATCCGTCTGTTCAGCGGCAGGGCCGATCCCCCGCGGCATTGCTACAGCCGGGAGGAGGAGGCGCTGTTTCTGGCGCACGTAAAGGCGCGCTTCGGCGCGCCGAAGCGCCTTCTGGCGGAGCCCTATCCGCAGGATATCAAGGCCGACGTGGCCGTGATCGCGCCGTCGCCCGCGCGCCCTTGGTACGCGCTGATCACGGTGGGCATGGGCGCCTTCGTCATGGACACGCCGCCGGATCTGATAGACTGCGAGCTCGAACGCGCGGAGCTCATGATCTGCCTGCCGTCGAATTGGCACGTCACCGGCCTGCGGGACGAATGGCGTTGGCCGCTCCATTGGCTGCGCGCGCTCGCGCACATCCCGGCCGGCAAGGAAACCTGGCTGGGCTGGGGCCACGTCGTGCCCACCGAGGATTCCGTATCCAAGAAGGCGCGCTTCTCCGGAATGCTCCTGATCGATCCGCCGGCCTACGAGCGGGAGGCTTCCTTCTGCGAGATGCCCGACGGCAGCATCGTCAACATCTACCAGCTGCTGCCCCTCTTCGAGGACGAGCTGCGATACAGGCGGGCCGTGGGCACGGACGCCCTTCTCGCGCTCTTTGAAAGCAGGCTCGGCCGCCGCCCGCTGTGCGTCATAGACCCTGCGCGCGGGAGCTGTGTGCCGTGAGGTGCCGGGACGCGGCAGCCCACAATCCGCAAATCGCTGCACCGTTCCGCCCGCCTCTGAACCGTAACCCAAACTTTGCACAAATTTGACAAAACATCGCTTCCATCTTTGACACAACGCGCGTAAACTGTGTTCATGCGGCGTTTTTTCCGCCTTCGGGGCGCGCCGCTCGCCGGCCGCACCTTGCGGTTCGCGCGCATCAAGCCGGATGGGTAATCGTGTAATGCCAATCCGCGATAAAACAGTTATGGACAACAAGGAGGAAGAATCGATGAAAAAAATCCTGGTAACACCCGCTCTCGTCGTGTTTTTGTGCCT
>JAITLA010000019.1 GCA_031278145.1 Eubacteriales Family XIII. Incertae Sedis bacterium | reverse complement strand
TGCGTGACGACGCTTCGCTTGTGGTGGTGCAGGTATTCTATGGGGTCCTCTATCGTGATGATATGCGCGTTGCGCGTGGAGTTGATGGCGTCGATCAGACAGGCCAGCGTCGTGGACTTGCCGCTGCCGGCCGGTCCCGTCACAAGCACGAGGCCCCGCGTATGCTGCGCGAGGGCTATGACGTTGTCCGGGATGCGCAGGTCGTGCCTGTCGGGCAGGTCGAAGGAAACGATCCGGATGACGCTCGCCAGGGAATTGCGCTGCTTGAACACGTTGATGCGGAAGCGCGCGAGGCCCGGAAGGGAGAAGGAGAAATCGTCGTCGCCCTCCGATACCATGTCCATGCTGCGGTTGCCGGCATACGCGTACATCTCGCGCACCATCGCCTGAATGGTGTCGGGCGTCTGCTTCGTGTCTTCGTCCCTGTGTATGCTGCCGCCGGCCTTGTAGGAAACGGGCAGGCCCGGCACCAATATCACGTCGGAAGCCTTGATTTCAATCGCGTGCCGCAATACGTCCTGAATGCTCATATCGATATTATCCCTCCCATACCGGCAGCATATCCTCCTCGAAGCTCGGTTCCTCGGCCATGACGCGCCAACTCAAAACCTCGCATTCGCCGCCCCGGGGCAGGGAAAGCGTCACTTCGAGCGTCAAAAGGGTATCCACAAAGAGGCCGTAGGACACGAGCAGGCCCTCGCCGTCCTCTCGGACATCGGCGTGGACGACCGCGGCATCGTGGCCCGAGGCGATCTTCTCCTCGAGCGCCGCCATCGCGCGCGCGTCCGGCTTCGGCGCACCCGCCTTCCAGAACGCCGTCACCTCCGCGCTGATTTGCGTTGCGGCGTTGTCGGCGGCGTAATAGGCTTCCACCATCTCGGAATTCTTTGCGGAGAGCCGCATGTCCGCGTTGGCGGAGGCGAAGGTCAGCACCGAAAACACGGTGAGGCACAGGATGAGCAGCACGACAAAGAGCGTGACCACCCCGATGCCGGAGGCGGAATGCGGATTCTTGTTGTCCTTCATCGCAATGACCTCCCCGGCGTCAGCGCGGTATTCTTGATCGCGGTCAATTCGAATATGGATTGCGCGTTTCGCAGAACCTCGATTTCCGCGCGCACGAGAACGCCGTCCTCAGAGAAGCGGACGCGCAGCGCATACGGCGCGTCGTCCGGCGCGCTCCCGGGCTGCCAGCCCTCGTCGTAATACACGGTCGCGCCGTCGCCGTCCTCCGACAGGGCGGCGCCGATGGCGGCCGCGAAGTCCGCGCGGTCGTCGTAGGCGTGAAAGGCCTCCGCCGCGCTCTCCGAGAGGAAGACGGCCTTGTTCAGATTCGTTCCGGCCGTCGCCGTCATGAAGGCGCTCGCGAAGACGCCGCCGCAGATGCCCATGCTGAGGGCGAAGATCAGTATGGCGATGATAAGCTCGGTCAGAAACAGGACCGAGCGCGAATTGGCCTTGTGCATTCCGTTCACCCCCCGTTTACGCCGGATCGCGGCGACAGCAGCAGGCTCTGCGACTTCTTTGACACATCATCCGTGACGCTTACCTCGATCAGGCCGTCCCGCACCGCAAAGGAGAGCGCGGTGACGGGCATGATGGGGACGCCGGACGCGAGCTCCTGCTCCGATCCGTCCTCCGTGAAGAGCTCGCGGAGCGCGCCGTCGTGGGCGTACAGGCAGGTCAGATAGTCCGTGCCGTCGAAGTCCTGCCGGAACACGAGCGCGCAGACCCCGTCGATGTCGCGCACCTCTACGCCGCCGCCCGCGTCGCCGCGCCGCACCTGGTTCGCGATGTAGGAGAGGACGGTCCTCTGCGCGTAGTTTTCGGAGGAAAGCTCGTTCGTGTTGTTGTATACCGAGATGCCGAGCACCATGACGCCGACGGACAGCAAGACGAACATGCCCATCAGGAGCAGCACCACGGCCGTATCGATCATGGACGATTTGCTTTTCATGAATCCGTTTATCGAAACACACCTGCCTTTCCGTTTTGGCTTCGAACGCGCCCAATCCTATTCGGAGAACTCCGCGGCCTCCGCTTCCGCATCCGCCGGCTCGTCCGTCGGATCGGGGATCGTTTCCGCGTTTGCGGAAAGCACGTCTATCTCCGGCATCAGGTTCGAGGCCGTGTAGGTGTAATAGATGATGTATTTGCTCTCATCGGGCCGAACGGCGTAATGCTCCTTCAGGTATTCGAAATCGACCGGGTAGACGCCCTCGAGCGCGTAGCACTGCACCGCGGCGCGGCGAATGCTTTCCTCCGTGAGGTGCATCCCCTCGTTTTCCGATTTGCCCGCAATCTCGGAAACCGCGAGCACGAACAGCGCGAGCACGATCAGAAAGAGCGCAATCGGCAGTATGATCCTGATATATACCCGGGCTCTGCTCTGGATGATCATGATCCTATACCCCTATGGCCGTCATCATGCCTATCAGGGGCAGCATGACGGACAGGAGCACGAGCCCCACGGACAGCGCGAGTATCACGATCAGCGCGGGCTCCACGCGATTGACCATGCGGAAGAGCATGGCGTCGGAATCCTCCTCGCACAGATGCGAAACCTCGTTCATGGCCTGCTCCGTTATGCCCGACCGGAAGCCCGCGGACAGGAGGCCGGACTGCATGCCCGTGAATATATCGGCGGCTTCCGCGGCCCTCGGGAAGGTTTCCCCTTCCTCTATCTTCTCCCGGCAGCGCCGGATGTTCGTGGAAAACGCGCCCTCGCCGATCAGCTCGCCCGAGCGTTCAAGCGCCTCGCCTATGTTCAGACCGCTCGAAAGCATCAGCGACATGGCCGACGCGAAACGGCTTCTGGAAACCGCGAAATTCAGCTTGTTCCCGAAAAACACCCTGTCTGCGGCCCTGCTCAGGGAGGCCCGGCCGCTTGCGGACAGGCTCATGAGGCCCGCGATGACGACCAGCGCCACAAAGACGAGCGACAGACCCACGGCCACGTATTTGCTCGCGTCGGCGACGCGGAGCATCACCTGCACGGAGGTGGAGATGCTCGCGCCCATATCGCGGAACACCTGTTGGAACACAGGCAGCACGCGGGACACGAGAACGAGCAGGATCACGGCCGTCACCACGAGCATGACGGCGGGATACATGATCGCGTTCTTGATCATCTTCGAAATGTTGGCTTCCCTGCGATAAAAATCCGAAAGCGCGGAGAGGACGGACTCCAGCTTCCCCGTCACCTGACCGATATCGATCATGCGGATCATGTGGGAAGGAAAGCGGCCGACGGTTTCAAGGGTCTTGGACAGCGTATGGCCCTCGTCGATCAGCTTGTGGATCTCCGTCAAAAGCTCCTTGTCCGGGCCATCGCCCGCGTCCTCGAGCAGAATGGCCACGCTCTTTTCGACGTTGATGCCCGATTTGATCATCATCGCGAGCTTCAGGCAGAAAACGGACAGTTCTTCCGAATTCAGCTCCCTGCCGACACGATTTCCGTTTTCGGATCTGTTCTCCATTGCTGTACCTCTCTTAAAATTTGCCGGTTAATCGGTGTATTTGACCTTGTAATTGGATCCTTCACCGATGAACGCGTATATATCGGGGCTCGACTTCGAGCTCGAGGCGAAGGTTGGATCCATGAGCGAGAATTTTTCGCCGTCGAAATAGATGGCCTTGTCAATCCAGCCGACGCTTTCTATGAAGACGTTGACCCAGGCGTGATAGGCCGTGCCCGCGTAGCCGATGACGAGCTTGCAGGGGATGTTCTGCGAGCGCAGCATCGCGCTCATTACGGCCGCGTAGTCGAAGCAGATGCCTTTTTTGGATTTCAGGACGGCATCGACGTTCGGGACGTAGCCGGCCGGCGCGTTCTTGGCCAGCTCCTTGTCGTATGTGAAATTCTTGACGACGTACTGGTAGACGGCGTCGAGCTTCTCAAGGTCCGTGGCCTTGCCGGACACGAGGGAGGAGGCCTGCTTCGCCGCGTCGGAGCCCGCGCTGAATTTCACGTATTGATTCGGATACATAAACGGCAGAAAGGGATGCCTGAGCTTCACGTTGATCGTTTTGCCGAAGGCGAGCGCGTACTTGCTGCCCGAAACATTCTCGAAGATGTTGATCGTGTAGTCGCCGTCGCCGACGGAGAACGGGAACAGCTCGACCGTGCCGTCGTTCTTCAGGTTGTAGGTGTAATTCTCGCCGCCCTTTTTCGTGATCTGGACCTTGATCGGAACGCTCTTGCCGCCCGTGTATTTCAGCATGACATAGCCCTCGGCCGCGTTGGAGGCGTCTATGGAAGCCTTGTCGTTCGAGAAAACGCTACCGCTGACCCCCGATTTCTGTTCCGCCTTGGCGGGGATCTTCTGCGCGGCGTGCACCGCGCTTCCGCTCGCGTCCCGGAGCGCCGGCGTCAGAGCGGCGGAGCCGAACAGCAAGCAGAATGCGAAGGCGACGACCAAGACGCGGCAAGCGGAGCGTCTTCCTCGCGCGGCGATGGTGTGTAACATGGATTTCTTCAAAGGATTCACCCCCATACGGGTATAAAGGCCGTTCTGTGCCTATTATACCATGAAAATCGAATTTCACATAGAAGTATTTGCGGTAAAGTCAAATTCTTCTGTTTTGTAAAAAATTCCGTCCAGCGCGGCGCATACGATCAGGCGATGGTCCGCGACGCCTATGGGCGTACAGGTCGTCAGCGTAAGACTGCTGTAGCCCTTGCTGTAAATCTCGCTCCAATCGTCCTCCTCCACGGTGACGGTGTATTTGTAGAGGTAACGAAACACCTTCTCGTCGTCGCAGAGGTAGAGATAGTCGCCTTCTCCCAGCTTGTCGAGATGATAGAACATGATCTCCGTGATCCGGCCGTTCTTCACGCCGTTGCGGTGCCCCGCGATGCTCACGTTGCGATTGCCCCTGCCCGGCAGCTGCGAAACCTCGTAGAGGCAGGCGCCCTTGTTCAGCGTGGCCGTGTCCGTGCCGTCGTACACGGGCTCGTCGATCTTTAGCGCGGGAATGAGCAGCCGGAGGTCCTTCTCGCGGTAAGCCCGCCGCTCGGCCGTGATGAAGAGCTTGTCCGTCGGCAGATCGTCGGCCGGGTCGGGCAAGCCGTCGTCCGGCCAAGGGATGGGCAGGCCGCCGCCCGGCAGCTCCGCCGCGACCTCCGCCGCGCTGAAGCCGAGCGGCAGAACGCGCCGCGCCGCTTCCTGTATTCGCGATCCGTCGGCGAGATCGCTTTGCAGCAGGACGGCGAAGGCGAGCGCCAAGGCGAGTACCGCCCCCGCGACCGCCGCGAGCAGCAGCGAGAGCGCGCGCCGTTTTCGCAGGCGCGCTTCCGTTTGCGCCGCGCGCCCGTAGTGCGGCATCCTTTCGTCTTGTTCGTATTCTTCCATATCACGCTCCTGTTCGGCGGGCTTCCCGATTCCGGACGGGTCGAAGCCGGAGGTTCCCAAAGGACGACAGCCGTTTTGTGCGTTTGTCTTTGCCGCGCGCGGTCTGCGGCCGGCCGCGGACCGCGCCGGATCTATGCCCGTCCCCTATATGATACACCATTTCGGTCACAGTTTGGTAACACAATTCAATAATTTTTAAAATGTAACACTATTGTAATGATGCGCGGCGCCGGTACGCGGCGATTCCGGGCCGAAAAGCCTGCGAATACGCGGTTTGCAAGCGCCGGATGCCCTTGGGAGGCCCGCCTGCGGCCGGCGCACAACAAAAAAGCGGCAAGCGCCGCTTTTGCGCGGGACCGCGCGGCCGCGCCGCATTCGGTTTTCGATTTTGGCTCCGCCCAAAATCGAAGCGCCAAAGGCGCGCTTCAATTGTGGAACGAACGGATATCGAGTTGGCGCGCAGCGAAAGGGTGTTTCGCGGGCTATTTCGCGATTTCGAGCTGGAAGAGCCGCGGCAAAACCTTCAGCCGGTTGCGCGGGTACTGCTTTGAGAATATCCGCAAGATCCGGTTGACCACGATCTGCCCGTCCTCGAAGTTCGCGGTGGGGAGCATGAGGACATACTGCGCGCCGCTGTAGCGCGAGGCCACGTCGCCCTTTCGCAGGCCGATCTTGATGGCATCGAGCAGATGGGCCATCGAGGCGTTGAGCAGGTGCAGCGGCGGCGCGGTGTTGTCCGGCGCGGTGATGGTCAGGAGCGCGATGTGCACGCTGCTGCCGTTTCTCGCCGCCCGCCTCGCCTCGAGCCTGTAGGCGAGCTTGAAAAAGCCCGGATCGCAGATAAAGGCGCCGGGATCGTTCGCGGCATCCCGCAGATTGTCCAGGAGCGCGTCCATATCGGTGTCCGCGTCGTATATCCTGTTGTGGTTCATGATCTCGATGTACAAGCTCCGCAAATCCTCCGACGGCCGCACGCCCAAGTTCTTGTACAGAAAATCCGTCGCCGTTTCGTAATGCCCGAGCGCCGCCGCGCTGTTGCCCTGGCGGAGCAGGGAGGTGACGAGCAAGGCGTGCAGACGCTCGTCGAAGGGATCGATGTCGAGGGCCTTCGTGCACAGGCTGTTCAGCTCGGACCAGAATTCCCTCTCGACCAGCATATCCGAAAACTTTTGGATCGCGTTCAGATAGAGCGCGTGATAATGCGCGGAATTCGTGACAACCCAGATCCACTCCGAAAACTTGGGAAGGAAATCCCCCTTGTACAGATAGGCGATCTGCCGGCACAGATCCAGCTTTTGTTCTTCGTCCGTGTTCTCGTTTTCGAGCTCCCGGCAGAGCAGCTCCAGATCCTCCACATCCACCGTGCATTTGATCTCGGGATTCCACAGGTAGGCGCCGCGCCGGGAGAGGACCGGCTTCACGCCCTTCCCCAAGAGGGGAAACAGGCTCATGCGCGTGCGATAGAGCAGGGTTTTGAGCGCGTTGATGGGATTGCTGCTCTTATCGTCCGGCCACAAGAGGTCTATCAGCTCGGACTGCGGCACGCTTCGGTCCCGCCGGATGATCAAATAGGCCAAAAGGGTCCACATCTTGCCGGATCGGTTCATGGACTCGTTCACGGTAATATCGCCGATGCGCAGCTCAAAACCGCCGAGCATCGAAACGCGCGCGTCCAATGCCTTCTTTTTGGGAGATTTGCTTTGGCCTTTGTTCTTTGCAGGCATATTCTCACACCGCACTTGTAAAGTCTTATATGGGCCTTTTCCGCCGCCGTCAATCCCGCGAGGCGACGGTTGCGCAAGGGACAACAGAAAGATTATATATGAAATACGCAAAGCTTTCAATAAAAATGCATAATTTCAATTTATAAATTTCTGTAAAGAGGTTACTATTCAGACCCCATGCAAAAGCCGGCTATTACGGTCAACTCCAACCGGCTGAAGCCGGGGAGTTGTCGAGTGGCACCTTCCAACCATTTACTGCGTAAATGGGGATACCCGTTCGCTGCGCTCCGGGCACGAGTACCCGTTCGTTTCACTCCGGGCACGCGTAGGTGCGCATCGGGGCCTCGGGCTTGGTATTCCACGGAGCGTCATTGCGGTATTCCAGGGCCGCGTTCTTTGCGGCCACCGCAGCGAGCACAAACGCCGCGTCCTTTGCGGCGTTG
>JAITLA010000264.1 GCA_031278145.1 Eubacteriales Family XIII. Incertae Sedis bacterium | reverse complement strand
TCATTTGTGTAACACATACAATGTTGGAATTGCGCGATTTACCGGCACGGGCCACAGTGCCAAACCTGCCCAATACACAAAAGAACCGTCCCCGTGTGTACTTTGTCAGTGACCTCTTTTATATGAGGGGGGGGGACCCGCAGAGGAGCAACGCCGGTTTTGTGTTGACATTCGGCACGTTTTGATATACAATACGAGTGAGGTGATTGTTATGCTTAAAACCGCGACCGTAAATGTCCGTATGTCCCCCGAAGTAAAAAAGCAAGCCGAAGAATTGTTTTCTTCTTTCGGCATATCTCTCAGCGATGCCTTCAATCTGTTTGTGCATCAGTCCATTATTGAGCAGCGCATTCCGTTCCGGATCTCGCGGCGCGTTCCAAACGCGGGTTTTCAGACCGCCATCGATGAAACGGAGCGATAACCCCTGTGAATTTCTGCCCGTGACGCGGCGCGATATGGCGGAGCGGGGCTGGGAACGCGTGGATTTCGTGCTGGTCACGGGGGACGCCTACGCGGACCACCCGTCCTTCGGCGCGGCCGTCATCGCGCGGGTGCTGGAGGCCGGTGGCTATAAGGTGGCCGTGCTCGCGCAGCCCGCGTGGACGGGTCCGGACGATTTCCGCCGCTTCGGGAAGCCGCGCCTCGGATTTCTGATCACGAGCGGCTGCGTCGATTCCATGGTCAACGGATACACGGCGATGAAGCGCAGAAGGCGGCGCGACGTCTACAGCCCGGGCGGCGCTGCGGGCCTTCGCCCGGACAGGGCCTTGATCGCCTATGCGAACAGGGCGAAGGAAGCCTACGGGGACGCGCCCGTGATCCTCGGCGGCCTCGAAGCCGGGTTGCGGCGGCTCGGGCATTACGATTACTGGGAGGATCGCGTGCGGCGCTCCGTGCTTCTGGACGCGAAGGCGGACCTGCTCATATACGGCATGGGCGAAAGGGCCGTCCTCGCGGTTGCGGCGGCGTTGAACGACGGCTTTGACGCGCGCGACATAAGCTGGATCCCCGGCCTCGTATTCCGCTCGCGCACGCGCCCTGCGGACGCGCTTGCCCTGCCCGATTTTGATCGCTTGCGCGACAAGCGGGTCTACGCCGAGAGCTTCGGACTGCAATACGCGCACGCGGAGAGCGCTTCCGCGCAAGCCTTGGCGGAGCGCTACGGGGATGCGCTCCACGTGGTGCAGAACCCGCCGCAGCCGCCGCTGACGCAGGCGGAACTCGACCGCGTCTACGAGCTGCCCTACGCGGGGGACGCGCATCCCGTCTACGCCGCGTCGGGCGGCGTTCCCGCCGTGGAGGAGGTTCGGTTCAGCCTCACCGCCGCGCGGGGCTGCTTCGGCGGCTGCGCCTTTTGCGCCCTGACCGTCCACCAGGGCCGCTTTGTAACGGGTCGGAGCGAGGCTTCGCTGCTGCGCGAAGCGCGAAGGCTGACGCGGCGCAGCGACTTCAAGGGCTATATCCACGATGTGGGCGGACCGACGGCCAATTTCAGGCGCAGGGCCTGCCGCCTGCAAGAAACGGGCGCCGCCTGCGAGCGGCGGGCCTGCCTCTTTCCCGCGCCCTGCCCGCGGCTCGAAGTCGATCACGGGGAATACCTCGCGATCCTGCGCGCATTGCGCGCGCTGCCCGGCGTCAAGAAGGTATTCATCCGCTCCGGCCTGCGCTACGACTACCTGATGGCGGACCCGGCGCGCGGCGCGTTCCTCAGGGAACTCTGCGAATTTCACGTCAGCGGCATGTTGAAGGTGGCGCCCGAACACGTATCCCCGCGCGTGCTCGCGCGCATGCGAAAGCCCGCCGCAGCGGTGTACGAACGCTTTGCCGCGGAGTACGCCGCCGTCAACAAGGCGCTTTCGAAGGATCAATACCTGCTGCCTTATTTCATTTCCGCCCATCCCGGCGGTTCCCTGTCCGACGCGGTGGACCTCGCGCTCTATCTGAAAAAGAGCGGCTTCGTGCCGGATCAGACGCAGGATTTCTACCCGACGCCGGGCACGCCCGCCACCTGCATGTACCACACGGGACTGGACCCCTTCACGGGCGAGGCCGTGTACGTCGCGAAAAGCCCCGAGGAAAGGCGGATGCAGCGCGCACTGCTCCACTTCGACAAACCCGAAAACCGCGCCCTCGTCCTTGCGGCGCTCGCAAAGGCCGGCCGCACGGAAGCCGCCGCACTTTTGTTTAAAAACAGGAGGCGTTGATGGAATCCATCTTGAATTTTTGCGACATACTCGACCAAGGATACCGCGCGTGGGAAGCCGCCGCGCCCACCGCGCTTCGCACCGCGGAGCTCTGCGGCGCGCGGACCGCGGACGCGCCGGAAAACAGGCTGCTGCGCGCGGACAACCTCGGCGTCATGAAGGCCTGCGCGCAGGGCGGGCGGGCCGGCGCCTTCGACCTCATATACATCGACCCGCCCTTCTTTTCGCGGACGAATTACGAGGCGGAAATCAAGCTGCAATCGGCGGAAGGCAAGACGATACCGGCGTTGCGCCAAACCGCCTACGACGACGCTTGGGACGGGGATATGGGGACCTACCTGTGCATGCTGGCCCCGCGCTTCTTTGGCTTTCGGGAGCTGCTTTCAAACACGGGCTGCCTCTGGGTCCATCTGGACCACCACGCCGTTCACTACGTCAAGGTCCTGCTCGACGCGATATTCGGCGAAGAGAACTTCGTCAACGAGGTGATCTGGAACTACAAATCCGGCGGCGTGAGCAGGCGGCGCTTCGCGCGGAAGCACGACAGCCTGCTGTTCTACGCAAAGACAAAGGCGTATTATTTCAAGCCGCAGCGGGAGAAATCCTACAACAGGGGCCTGAAGCCGTATCGCTTCAAGGGCGTCAAGGAATACCGCGACGAAACGGGCTGGTATACCCTCGTCAACATGAAGGACGTGTGGCAGCTCGATATGGTGGGGCGCACCTCGTCCGAACGCACGGGCTACGTCACGCAGAAGCCCGAGTCGCTGATCGCGCGCATACTGGAAAGCTGCACGGAAGAGGGCGCGCTCTGCGCGGATTTCTTCGGCGGCTCGGGCACGCTCGCGGCCGCCGCGGAGCGCATGGGCCGCCGCTGGTTGCTGTGCGACGCGGGCCGCTTGGCCGCGATCAACGCGCAGAAGCGCATGATCGGCCTCGGCGCCGCGTTCACCGTACTGACGGACGCGGAAGAGGGCGCGGCCGCCGGCGATTTTGACGCGGAATGTCACGCGGAACAGACGGTCGATCCCGAACGGACGCGCCTCACGCTGCGCCTCCTGCGCTACCGGCTCCCCGCAGGCGCCGCCGCGCCGGTGGAAGCGAAATACCTTCCGCTCGTGGAGGATGCGCTACGCGCGGATTCGCTGCGGCTCGTGGATTATTGGAGCGCGGATTTTCATTACGACGGGAAGCTTTTCAGGCCGCAGGTGCACCTTTGCAGGGACGGCGGCGGCATGGCGGACCGCTGCGAGCGCCTGCTCGGGGGCGCGCCCCGCATCGCGATCCGCGTGGTGGATATCTTCGGGAACGAGAGCTTTCGGGCGCTTGAAGAGGTCACTGAAAAAGTCGGCATTGGGCCCGGAACACACGGGGACGGTTCATTTGTGTAACACATACAATGTTGGAATTGTGCGATTTACCGGCACGGGCCACAGTGCCAAACCTGCCCAATACACAAAAGAACCGTCCCCGTGTGTACTTTGTCAGT
>JAITLA010000247.1 GCA_031278145.1 Eubacteriales Family XIII. Incertae Sedis bacterium | reverse complement strand
GAGGAAGTGAAGAACGGGAATCTGTCGTGGCAGATACCCGTGGACGCGGACGCGCACGGCGAGTTTGACAAGCTGGCGCGCGGCATAAACGAGATATCCGAGGCCTCGGAGCGCGCGATACGGAACGAACTGAAGAACCAGCGGCTCAAGACGGACCTGATCTCCAACGTGTCCCACGACCTGAAAACGCCCCTGACCTCCATCATCGCCTACATCGACCTCCTCAAGCGGGAAGGCGCGGACGGCCCGGCGGCGCGGGAATACCTCGACGTGCTGGATCAAAAATCGCAGCGCCTGAAAAAGCTGACGGAGGACCTCTTCGAGGCGGCCAAGGCTTCCAGCGGCGCGATACCCGTCCACAAGGAGAAGATAGACTTGCTCTCGCTGATCAAACAGGGGCTCGGAGAGCTGGGCGACGGCCTTGCGGCGCAGCGGCTCGACGTCAAACTCCACTCCGAAAGCGAGCGGTATTACGTGCGCGCCGATGGGCAGCTGCTGTGGCGCATCGTCGAGAACCTGCTCGGCAATGTGCAAAAATACGCGCTCGAGGGCTCGCGCGTCTACATAGACCTGTCGGAGCAAAAGACAGCTGCGGGCGGCATGACCGTACTGGAGATCAAGAACATCTCGAAGGCGCAGCTCAACATCGGCGCCGATGAACTGATGGAACGCTTCGTGCGCGGCGACGAAGCGCGCGCGACAAACGGCTCGGGCCTCGGCCTCGCAATCGCCAAGGACCTGGCGCGACTGCAAAACGGCCTGTTCGAGCTCAAGATAGACGGAGACCTGTTCAAGGCCGTGCTGCTGCTGGAACGATGGGAGGAAGCCGCGTAGAACAACCGTTACCACTCAGCCACCATGCAAACCCCGGACGCGGGCGTCCGAGCCCGCATTCGACCGAAACGCCGTTCAAGCGCTCCGCGCTTGGGCGGCGCGTGTTTTTGTTCCGCAAGACCCCCAAAATCCTCAAAAATCGCATAAGCCGCTTGCCGTTTTCCGATTTTTCCGGTATGCTGATAGCGGAAATACGCGAAAAGAGGGGGGACCGCCCATGCCGAAGATTGGCAACGACTGGCTGGACGTGATAGGGGACGAATTCCAAAAGCCTTATTATCTGGAGCTGCGGCGTTTCCTGATAGGGGAGTACCGAACGCGCAGGATCTATCCTGCGGCGGACGATATCTTCAACGCCTTTCACTTCACGCCCCTGCATCGCGTGAAGGTCCTGCTGATCGGCCAAGACCCCTACCACAACGCGCATCAGGCGATAGGCGCGAGCTTCGCCGTCCCGCCCGATCAAAAGGACATTCCGCCTTCTCTAATCAATATATACGAGGAACTGCACAACGATCTGGGCTGCCGCATCCCCAACAACGGCTACCTCAAAAAATGGGCCGATCAGGGGACGCTCCTGCTCAACAGCGTGCTCACCGTGCGGGCGCATCAAGCAAACTCGCACCGGGGGAAGGGCTGGGAGGCGTTCACGGACGCGGTGATCCGTGCGGTGAACGAGCAGGACAGACCCATCGTGTACTTCCTGTGGGGCCGGCCCGCCCGGGAGAAGAAGCGTATGCTGAACAACCCGAGGCATCTGGTGCTGGAAGCGCCGCACCCGAGCCCGCTGTCGGCGCATCGGGGTTTTTTCGGATGCGGGCATTTCAGCAAGGCCAACGCCTTCCTCGCGGAAAACGGCGTCGCGCCGATAGACTGGCAGATCGAGGACATTTGATGCGGGCGCGCGGCCGGGCCTCCCCGCCGCGCGGCGCTTGAACGGAAGCCTTATTCCGTGTGTTTTGTGGCAAGGAGTGTGTTGAATGGGAAATTATCTGATCGTGGTCGATATGCAGAAGGACTTTGTGGACGGGGCGCTCGGCAGCGCGGAAGCCGTCGCGATTGTGCCCGCCGTCGTCGAGAAGATATGGAAATTCGACGGCGACGTCCTCTTCACCTACGACACCCACGGCGCGGATTACCTGCGCACGCGCGAGGGGCGCCGGCTGCCCGTCACGCATTGCATCGAGGGCACGGAGGGCTGGCGTCTGTACGGGGAATTGGAGGATCTGCGCTTCAAGATCGGTGGCAAGGCCTTCACGAAAACGACCTTCGGCTCGCGGGAGCTCGCCGCGTATCTGGCGCTCGAAAACGAAAGAAAGCCCATCGAGCGCGTGGAGCTCGTGGGGCTGTGCACGGATATCTGCGTCATCGCAAACGCCATGCTGCTGCAAGCCTTTCTGCCGGAAACGGAGATAGCGGTGGACGCCGCCTGCTGCGCCGGCGCCACGCCGGAAGGGCATGCGCGGGCCATAGAGGCGATGCGCGCCTGCCTGATGGAAATCCTGTAAGGATAACCGCGCAAACGGGCGGTCTTTTGCCCGAATCACCGGCCCGAATCGCCAAATTCGCCGCTCAACGTACCGGGGTGTACGCCTTCACGTCAAATTTGTCGGTTCAGAACCGACCTTCGAACAAAATCCTCGCCCGCTTGCGCGGTTTTCATTTTAACGTATTGCGCAAACGGGCGGTCTTTTGCCACACCCCGTCATTGCGCGGAGCGCAGCGACGAAGCAATCCGGCCCCCGGCCCCGCGCCGGAGCTCACTGAAAAAGTCGGCATTGGGCCCGGAACACATGGGGACGGTTCATTTGTGTAACACATACAATGTTGGAATTGTGCGATTTACCGGCACGGGCCACAGTGCCAAACCTGCCCAACAC
>JAITLA010000226.1 GCA_031278145.1 Eubacteriales Family XIII. Incertae Sedis bacterium | reverse complement strand
CTTCGCCTTCGGCATGGGCGTTGAGCGCATCGCGATGCTGCGGCACGGCATCGATGATATACGGCTGTTTTATGAGAATGATATGCGCTTTATCGAGCAATTTGGCTGAAAGTGGGCATGCAAACCCCACGCCCTTTGCGCCCGGCAGAACCCGATCCGAACGCAAATCATCGCGGTGTTTGAATGCCTCCGATTGAACCGTGACGGCTGATGTGAGGAGAAACGATGCTGATACCCTTGGAATGGTTAAAGGAATATGTGGCTTTTGACGCGGACACGGATACCTTCTGCGAGCGGATGATCCTGTCGGGCTCGAACATAGAGGACGTGCGGCATTACGGCGCGGATATCGAGAAGCTTGTCGTCGGAAGGATCCTGTCCGTCGAGAAGCACGCGGACTCGGATCACCTCGTCGTGGCGCGCACGGACGTGGGCGGCGCCGCGCCGCTGCGGATCGTGACGGGTGCCGCGAACGTCGGCGAGGGGGATCTCGTCCCCGTCGCGCTTGTGGGCGGCCGGCTGCCGGGCGGCGTTCGGATCAAGAAGAGCAAGCTGCGCGGCGTCGTGTCCGAGGGCATGCTGTGCTCCGCCTCCGAACTCGGCTTCGACGACAAGGTGATTCCCGTAGCGCACAGGGACGGCATATGGATACTGGAGAAGGGATACGAGGTCGGCGCCGATTTCACGAAGGCCGCCGGGCTGCGGAACACGGTCATCGATTTCGAGATCACGCCCAACAGGCCGGACTGCCTGTCCGTCCTCGGGATGGCCCGCGAGGCGGCGGCGGTCTTCGACCTCAGACGCAGCCTTCCGAACACGAAGACGGCGGGCAGGCACGGAAACAAGGCCGAGGATTTCATCTCCGTCGAGCTGCGGCGGCCCGATCTCTGCGCGCGCTACATCGCGCGCGTCATCACCGATGTGAAGATCGCGCCCTCCCCGTGGTGGCTCCAGAAGAAGCTGATGCTGGCCGGCATGCGCCCGATCAACAACATCGTCGATATCACGAACTACGTCATGCTCGAGTACGGGCACCCGCTCCACGCCTTCGATATCCGGGCGGTCGAGGGCGGACGCATCGTCGTCGATACGGCGGCGGAGGGCGAGCGCTTCACGACGCTGGACGGCGTTGCGCGCAGCATGTCGGCCGATACGCTGATGATCAGGGACGCGGCGAAGGCCATCGGCGTGGCCGGCATCATGGGCGGCCTCGACTCCGAGGTGGAGAACGATACGAAGACCATACTGATAGAGTGCGCGGCCTTCAAGGGCGACGGCATTCGCCTAAGCTCGCGCAGGCTCGGCCTGCGCACCGAGGCCTCCGCCCGCTACGAGAAGGGGATTTCTCCCGATCTCTCGGGCGAGGCCGTTGAGCGGGTCTGCTCCCTCGTGGAACAGCTCGGCGCCGGCTACGTCACGGAGGGCGCCGTGGACGTCTATCCGGAGCGGGACGCGTTTTTCGCATCCTCTCCGTGGCCGGCGGCGGCCGCGAAGAGCGCGGCGGGCGCGCTTCCGCGCGCGCGCATCGGCCTGCGCGTCGCGCGCGCGAACAAGGTTCTCGGCACGAGCATCGGCGAGGTGACGATGGCCTCCTATCTGCGGCGCCTTGAGATGGACGTCCGCGAAACGCCCGGCAGGCTGGAGGTCCTGCCGCCGCATGTAAGGCTCGACCTGCGGGGGGAGGAGGACCTCATAGAGGAGGTCGCGCGCATACACGGTTATGACAAGCTCGAAGCGAGCCTGCACAGGGGCCGCAGCGAGGCCGGGCGCTCCCGCGCCGCCGATCTGCGCGATCTGACGCGCGAAACGCTGATCGCCGCCGGCTACAGCGAGATACAGACCTATTCCTTCGTCAGTCCGCAGGGCGTGGACGATATCGGCGCGCCCGCCTCCGCGAAGGAACGCCGCTTCGTCCGCCTGCTCAATCCCTTGGGCGAGGAAAACAGCGTGATGCGCACGACGCTCCTGCCCTCCATGCTGGAGGTCCTCGGCAGGAATTATTCCAGAAACAACGAGCGGGCTTTTGCCTTTGAAATCGGAAACACCTTTTTCGACGGCGGCGAGGGGCGCCTGCCGGAGGAACGGATCGCCCTCTCCTTGGGCGCTTACGGCGGCGACATGGACTTCTTCCGCATGAAGGGCGCGCTGGAGGTCCTGCTTGCGCGGCTCGGCACGGAGGCTTCCTACGAGGCGGAGCGCGGCGCCGCCGCCTGGCACCCCGGGCGCTGCGCGCGCGTCTTCCTCGGGAAGGCGCCCGTCGGCATATTCGGCGAGCTGCATCCCGATGTGTCCGCGCGCCACGGCGTGGGGACGCGCTGCTTTGCCGCGGAGATCGATCTGGCCGCGCTGATCGAAAAGGCCGATATCGCGCGCGTTTACGTTCCTCTGCCGCGCTATCCGGCCGCGGCGCGGGACATCGCCCTTCTCGTGGGGGAGGACATACCCGTGAAGCGGATCGAGGATCTCATACGCGCGGCGGGCGGGGATCTGCTCGAGAGCGCGCGGCTCTTCGATGTATACAAGGGTCCGCAGGTGGCGGAGGGCATGAAGAGCGTGGCTTTCAATCTGATCTACCGTTCGCCCGAGCGCACCCTGACCGACGAGGAACTGAGCGCGGAGCACGGCAGGCTGCTTTCGGCGCTTGAAAAGGAGCTGGGCGCCGTTCTGCGGGACGCGTAAAGCCCGCGCCGCCTTTGGACGCCTTGCGTCCGCAAGATATGTCAACCTGCTGTGGGAGGGTGGATATGGAAAAGCTAAGCGTCAAGATCTACGGGCAGGAGTACACGATTACGGGTGACAGGTCGCAGGCCTACATGGGGCGCGTGGCCGCGTATGTCGACGAGAAGATGAAGCAGCTTTCCGGGGTTTTGCCGAACGGCTCCGTATCGGAGCTGGCGTCCCTGGCCGCCGTGAACATCGCCGACGAGCTGTTTTCCAACGAGAACAGCGCGGCCGAGATCAAGAACAGGAACGAGCAGTTGGAAAACGATACGCATCACTACATCTCCCTGTGGGAGGAAGCCAAGAAGAGCTTTCTGCTCTACAAGGAGGAAGCGCAGGGCCTGCGCGCGGAAAAGAACGAGCTGCAGGGCCGCATCGAAGCGGCGCGGACCGAAACGGAGAGGCTGTCGGCGCTCGTGCAAACGCTGGAGGACCGGATGAACGCCCTCCGGAGCGAAAAGGAGAGCCTGCTCGACGGACTGCGGGCGCGGGAGGCCGAGCGGGACGGGCTTTCCGAGCAGCTGCGCGAGGCGGAGGGCAAGAACCGCGAGATTGAGAGCGGCTTCTTCGATCTTCAGATGGAGAACATTCAGATGAAGGGGGAGCTGGAGCGCCACAGACGCATGGTTGAATGACATAGACATGGACGAGGCAAAGAGGGAACACCGCATACTCGAATACGACAAGATACTGGAGCTGCTCGCGGCGGCGGCCTCCTCCGATCTGACGCGGCGCGCGATTGCGGCGCTCACGCCCTCTGCCTCGCCGCACGTCGTCAGGCGACGGCTCGCCGAAACCACGGAGGCCGTGGCCGTGATCATGCGAAAGGGCGGCCTGCCCCTCGGCAACTTCCCGGACGTCAAGGACGGCGCGATCCACGCCGAAAAGGGCGGCTCGCTCAGCATGCGGCAGCTTCTCGATATCGCGCTTTGCCTCGGGATTGCGCGGAAGGCCGCGCACTTTTTGAAGAGCGATCCGACGGGCATCCCGATACTCGCGGATCTGGCGGAGGCGCTTGCGGCGCACAAGGCGTTGGAGGGACGGATAGAGAGCTCCATCCTGTCGGAGAACGAGATGGCGGACGGCGCGGATCCCGCGCTCAGGCGCATACGCAGGGAGATCGCGCGCCAAAGCGAGGCCATCCGCGCAAAGCTCAACCAAATCGTGACGCGTCCCGAGAGCAGGGAGCTCCTGCGGGACGGCATCGTCACGATGCGGCAGGGCCGTTGCGTGATTCCCGTGAAGCAGGAGCACAGGGCCGCCTTCCCCGGCATCATACACGACCGTTCCGCCACGGGTGCGACGCTGTTCATCGAGCCGCAGGCCATCGTGAACATGAACAACGAGCTGCGCGAGCTCGCGATTGCGGAGGAACGCGAAATCGAGCGCATCCTGGCGGTGCTTTCGGCGGAGGTGGGCGCCGTCGCCCGCGACATCGTCAACAATCAGGAGCTGCTCATAGAGCTCGATCTCATATTCGCCAAGGGCAAGCTGTCGGCGGACACGAAATCGACGGAGGCGCGCGTCAACACGGAGGGCGTCCTGCGCATCAAGAACGGCAGGCATCCGCTGATCCCGCGCGACGGGGTGGTGCCGATCAGCCTGCGCATGGGCGGGGGCTGCCAAACGCTGATCATCACCGGCCCGAACACGGGCGGTAAGACGGTCACGCTCAAAACGGCGGGCCTCTTCCTGCTGATGACGGAGGCCGGGCTGCACATCCCGGCCGACGAGGGGACGGAAATGCCGCTGATGGAACGCGTATTCGCGGATATCGGCGATGAACAGAGCATCGAGCAGAGCCTGTCCACCTTTTCCTCGCACATGCGGAACATCGTCGAGATCACGAGCCACGGCGACGGAAGCACGCTCGCCCTGCTGGACGAGCTCGGCGCCGGGACCGACCCCGCCGAGGGCGCGGCGCTCGCGATTGCCGTGCTGGAGCATCTCAAATCGCGCGGCGTCATGACGATTGCCACCACGCACTACTCGGAGCTGAAGAAGTTCGCCGTCGCGACGGAGGGCGTGGAGAACGCCTCCATGGAGTTTGACCTCGAAACGCTGCGGCCGACCTACAAGCTCAGGACGGGTACGCCGGGGAGCTCCAACGCCTTCGAGATATCGAAGAAGCTGGGGCTGCCCGCCGCGATCACGGAGCGGGCCGCGCGCCTTCTCTCGGGCGACGAGCTCCGCTTCGAAGCGGTGATCCGCACGATTGAGGCGGATCGCAAGGAGGCGGAACGCGAGCTCGACGAGGCGGCGGCGCTCAAGTGCAAGCTCGCGGAGGGCGAACGCGTGCTCGAAACGGAATGGCAGCGGCTTTTGGAGAAGAAAGAGGGGATATTGGCGTCCGCCAAGGAGGAAGCGCGCGGGATCGTAAGCGAAGCGAAGGCGCTGTTCGCCGCCCTGCAAAAGGAGCTGCGGGAGCTGCCCTACTTGGTGGATGAAGGGGAGCGAAACCGCAGGTTTGAAGCGCGCAGGAAGCGCCTGCGCGAGATCGAAAACAAGCAGCGCGTCCGCGCCCCCGCGCCGCCCGTGAATCCGCGGCCCGTCGATCCCGACACGCTCCGCGTGGGCGACCGCGTCAAGGTGCTGCCCCTTGCGCAGAACGGCGAGGTGATAGGCCCGCCGGACGAGCGAGGGGAGGTGAAGGTGCAGATCGGGAACATGAAGATCAGCGTTTCGGTGGATCAATTGACGCGGCTGGGCGAGGGCGAAAAGCGCTCCGCCGAGCGGGGGAAGGTGAAGCTGAATTACGGCGCGCTTTACAGCAGCAAGGTCGGCTCCGTGTCGCCGGGCATCAACGTGCATTTTCTGGACCTCAGCAGCGCGCTGATCGAGGTGGAGAAGTACCTCGACGACGCCTTCATCGCGGGTCTTTACGAGGTGAGCATCATACACGGCCACGGCGCCGGCATCCTGCGGAAGGGCATCCGCCGGATGCTGCGGACGCATCCCCACGTGATCGACTTTCGCCGCGGCGATTATGATGAGGGTGGGGATGGGGTGACGATCTGCACGCTGAGGATATAGAGATGATACCACTTAAGGGTAGGCGGGCGGAGCGGCGGGCGCGCCTCCGCTTCCG
>JAITLA010000161.1 GCA_031278145.1 Eubacteriales Family XIII. Incertae Sedis bacterium | reverse complement strand
GTGTAACACATACAATGTTGGAATTGCGCGATTTACCGGCACGGGCCACAGTGCCAAACCTGCCCAATACACAAAAGAACCGTCCCCGTGTGTACTTTGTCAGTGACCTCGGTAAAACCATCGCGGCGTTTGAATGGTTTCGATTGAAGTATCTGTATATATACCGGCGGTATATTATCACCGTGAGGAGCCCCGTGATTGAAGAGAAACGGCCGGCGGAAGCGAAAATCGGCAAGCTCGAACGCCTGAAAAACCTGATCGCGTGCGATCCGGGCATCTTGGCCTGCCCCATCTGCGGCGCGGCCCTGTCGCTCGCGCGCGCGTCCGCCACCCTGCGCTGCGCGCGCGGGCACTGTCACGATCTCGCGCGGAAGGGCTACGCGAACCTGCTGAACCGCAGCGGCGGCGCGAAGGGCGTCTACGGCCCGGCCCTCTTCGAGAGCCGGCGGGCCGTGTTCGGCTTCGGCTTCTATGAGGAGGCCGCGCGCCGGATCGCGGCGCTCGCCCGTGCGCTGCTCCGCCCGTCCGAAGCCGCGGGACGAAGCGGCGAGGACGGGCTCTTCCGCGTGCTCGACGCGGGCTGCGGAGAGGGCTACCATTCCTTCGCGCTGTCGCGGGACGCTGCGCTGCGCTCCCTTTGCCGCTTCTACGGACTGGACATCTCCCGTGACGCCGTCGCGGCGGCGACGGGATACGCGGCGGAGGTCGTGTGGATCGTCGGGGATCTGGCGAGGCCGCCCTTTCGGGACGGCGCCTTCGATCTCGTGCTCAACGTGCTGAGCCCCGCGAGCTACGGCGCGTTTCGCCGCATCCTCGCGCCGGACGGCGTGCTGATCAAGGTGTTGCCGGGCCGGGACTACCTGCGGGAGCTGCGCGCGCTCCGCGACGGCCGCGAACGCGAAGACGGGGACGACGGCGAGGCGGCGGCGCACTGTGAAAGGCATATGCGCGTCGCCCTGCGCACGAACGTCCGTTACGTCTGCGCGCCCCGCGCGGAACAAAAAAAAGCGCTGCCGGCCATGACGCCCCTCACAGCCGGCAAGCACATCGATTCCTCCGCGCTCGAAGCCCTGCGCGTCATTACCATCGATCTGGAAATCATCGCGGGCCGTCCGCTTTGACGGCAAACGCCGGATCCTCAGCCCACCTCGGCGAAGAGCTCTATGGCCTCGAATATATGCTGTCCCATGCTCTTCGTGTTCGGCGCGATCTCGGGGAACAGGTAGGAAGCGATGTAGCCGGGGCCCGCGTCCTCGTCCCAGAGCCGGCTGCCCTGCATCGTGCGCAGCAGGTCCTTGACCTCGCCCTGTCCGCAGAAGCGGCGCTCCAGCACGTATTTGCCCTCGACGAGATCGCCCTCCAGATGGTAGCCGCCCCTGTCGAAGATCCCCTTGTAGACTTCGGGATACTTGTATTTCAGGATCATGAAGTACAGGTAGGTGCCGAGCCGCGCGAGCGAATGCGGCTTGTTCGGATCGTTCACGACCTTGTTCATCGAATAGAATACGATGAAATTGGTCGTTATCTTCTCCACATCGCGGATGTGCAGGCCGAAGTACGTGTACATCTCGCTCATGATGCGCGCGAACTTCACTTCCTTCAGCGCGTCGCTGTTGTTGATCGCCTTGTAGAGCAGGTTCTCCACGTACTTCGTGAGCTCCGGCATCGGCATGCGGAAGCTGATGTTGAAGAATCGGCGCAGATAGCCCCAGGCGTCCGTATCGAAGCCGTAGATCGAACGCACGAGCTGCGTCAGCTGCGACAGATCCATGGTGAAGATGAACACCACGTTCGGCACGCTCATGTAATGGCGGATCAGCTCGAGCGTCGCGATTGCGAAGTCGGGCCGGCAGCGGTCCAGCTCGTCCACGAAGACGAGCAACTTGCCGTTTGTGGGAACCAGCTTTCCGAAGGCCTTCGCGAAGGCCACGCTCGTCTGATGGATCTTGCGAAAACCCCCGAAATAGCCCGCGCCCTCGCCGGCGGCGCGGCTCGCCAGGATCCGCAGGATATCGCTGTCGCCCTCGGCCAAGGCCGCAGCCATCTCGACGCCCGCCTTTCTGAAGGCATCGATCTGCGGTCCGTCGTCGTTGTTTTGCAGCTCGTACAGCAGGGGGCGAAACGCGTCGTTGAAATAATTGTTCTGCCACGCGTTGTAATAGACCACTTTGTATCGGCTGTACTTCGGGGTTTCGGCCAAGTAGTTCACCCACATCGCGAGCATGGCGCTCTTCCCCGTGCCCCAAGGCGAGTCGATGCTGACGGAAAGCGCCTCGTCGTCGCTGAAGATATCCTCGCCCCACTCGCCGATCAATTTCATGATGCTTTCCACAAAGGGCTTCCTGTGAAAAGCGTCGTCCCGCTCAAATGTCATATGCCCATATTGCATCTTGCTCATATCCCCTCTCCTGTTCCATCCGCTCTTTCCGGCTTGCCGAAGCGCGGACACGCGCGCCGCAAAGCCCGGGTCGCGTTTCGCACGCAGCGGGAAATGCGTTTTGGAAATTAATATTATTACATCCTTGTACGGTATTTGAGCCGTGAGTTAAAAGGTCTTCTTAATTATATGACATTTCGCGTTCGTTCTCAATCGTTTTTTTGAAGCCCGCGCGCCGCGCGACATCTTATGGTTACAGCCCGGAGTAAATGGTTGGAAGGTGCCACTCGCCAACTCCCCGGCTTCATACACACGGGGACGGTTCTTTTGTGTATTGGGCAGGTTTGGCACTGTGGCCCGTGCCGGTAAATCGCGCAATTCCAACATTGTATGTGTTACACAAATGAACCGTCCCCATGTGTTCTG
>JAITLA010000148.1 GCA_031278145.1 Eubacteriales Family XIII. Incertae Sedis bacterium | reverse complement strand
TCCAAGCTCAGAAAGAGCAATGAGATGAATTCCAACGTATTCCTCGGAGGGCGGGAATGGAACGATCTCTGGAACGAAGATATGGATGCGGACGACTGACGAAGCGCGTCGCGCCGTTCCTCGCGATGACGAAGGTGGGATGCCTCAAAATGACTTGGGGCTGAGCGGTGACGCGCGGGCGCGGGCCGGGCGATACTTGACAAGGGCGGAAGAATGGAATAGTATATAGGGCATGAAGGAAGGCGCCTTGGGAGAGTGTCCGCGGCGGCGCGGGGATGCGCCTGCGCCGTTTTGCTCGCGGCGACGGGGAAAATCAATCGTAAGAGTTGTTTTTACGACGGGAGGGGAGAAAGGAGAACACAAAAGAAATGATCGAAAATACGAGAGTCCGGCGCGTCGGCGTCAAGGACATCGTGACCAAGCGGGTCGGTGTCCTGTCCGTTGTCGGCATGTTTTACGCGATGTGCTGCGCGGGCGCCTTCGGCATCGAGGAGATGATTCCGGAAACGGGCCCCGGGCTTGCCATCGTCATGCTCGTGGCCTTGCCCTTTTTCTGGGCCTTGCCCTACAGCTACATCCTCGCGGAGCTCGGAAGCGCGCGGCCGGTCGAGGGCGGCAATATCGTGTGGGTCAAGGAGGCGCTCGGCGAATTCTGGTTCGGCATCATGGTGTTTGTCAACTTCTTGTGGGGTCTTGTCGCCAACACGGTCTACGTCGTGCTGGCCGTCAGCTATTTCGGAACGATTGTCGAGTTGAACGATCTGCAGGCCTATGCCATTAAATTGGGACTTATCCTTATCTTTTTCGTGGTCAACATCCTCGGCATCAAGGAGGTCGGCACGGTCAACACGATCTTCTCCGTATTCGTCATGGCGGCCTTCCTGATCGTCGCGGTCGTCGGCTTCGCAAACTGGAACGCGAATCCGATGGAGCCCTTTATGAGCGACGCCTACGACGGCGCGGTGTTTCCGACGCTCGGCGCGGGCCTTGCAATCGGGCTCTGGATGTATTCGGGCTTCGACGAGATCAGCCTTGTGGCGGGTGAGATCAAGGACTCGCATCGGGTCATCCCGCGCGCGCTCATGATTGTCATTCCGCTCATGATCGCGACCTACATCCTGCCGACCATCGGCGGTTTGGCGTCGGTCGGCAATTGGGAAATGTGGACCACGGAGCCGGACGGCTTCGGGTATCATACCGTGCTGCAGGAATTCGCGCCGATGGGCTTCACGATCTTCTTCGTGATCGTCGCGGTGTTTGGGCAATGCTCGATCTTCAATATGTGCGTCGCCGTCGCGGCGCGCGCCTCCTTGATCTTGTCCGATGAAAGCTTTGGGCCGAAGAGCCTCGCGAAGCTCACAAGCACGCGCGGCACGCCGTGGGTGAGCCTGCTCGTCGTTGTCGTCGTGACGGCCGCGCTGCTCGGCACGCCGAGCAATCAGAACGAATTCACCTTCCTCGTGGTGCTCGACGTGTTCTTCAGCGTCATCGTCTGCGGGCTGACCGTCATCTCGGCCTATATCCTCAAACGGCGCATCCCCGCGGAGGAGGTGCCGTTCAAGGCGCCGGGCGGCAAGCCCATGCACAACGTCATGGTGGGCCTCTGCCTCTTCTTCTGCATTGCGATGCTGCTGCTGAACGGCACGGATTATTTCGTGGGCGGTCTGATCATCATCCTGGCCATTCCGATCCTCTATGTGGTCTGCAAGCGCATCTGGAAGGGCGTTTCGGTGAAGGATCCCGAGAACCACCCGATCGATCCGCGCACGAAGCTCGCTTTCGGCGACCTGAAGCGGATCGGCGGTTATTTTATGGGCTTCGGCGTATTCGGCGTCATAGGCCGCTTCTTTCTCGCGTGGTACGAGGGCGACTGGGGCCCCGGCTACGAGGCCTACCCCGAGGAGTTTGAGGCGTGGGAGGAAAGCGTCGTCGCGGACTATCCGGAACTGTCCGCCGCGCTCACGGAGCAAAACGGCCTGACCGACGGGAGCGTCTGGATCCCGGGCTATTACGAGATGGAATACGAGGAAGGCTTCTTCGCGAACTGGGACGGTATGCTCACCGCAATCCTGTGGATCGGCATCGTCGCAATCGTGGCGGGCCTCGTGCTCTTCCTCATCGGAAAGCGGCTCGGCGCGGACGACGCGCGTTTTCGCGCGCGGGCGCTTTCGGAAAGGGGCGGGGCGTAAAACCCTTGCGGGCGAAGCGCGAGGAAGGCTTGTATTGGCGTGGACGGCCATACACGAGGACGAGTTGTACATGGCCTGGAACAAAATAGAGGCGAACGGGCAGACATACGGAAAAACAAGATTCCGTGTTTTGCTTCGGTTTTTTGTTGTCTGACCGAGCGGGAGGGGAATATGTTCAAGAATTTGTCCGGCGAACCGATTGCGGACGTGCAGAGCCGGCAGGCCCGGGCTTGGGAGGACGCGGACCTGCTCGCGGCGTGCGTTGCGGCTCGCGACGGCGGGCCGCGTTTCGTGTTTTACGAGGGGCCGCCGACCGCGAACGGCCGGCCCGGCATCCATCACGTGATCGCGCGGACGCTCAAGGATTCCGTGTGCCGATACAAGACCATGCGGGGTTTCCAAGTCAAGCGCAAGGCGGGCTGGGACACCCACGGCCTGCCCGTCGAGATCGAGGTCGAAAAGGCGCTCGGCCTGTCCGCGAAGAAGGACATCGAAGCCTATGGGATGCGCGCGTTCAACGAGAAGTGCCGGGAATCCGTGTTCAAATACGAAGGCATGTGGCGCGAAATGAGCAAGCGCATGGCCTTCATGGCCGATATGGACAAGCCCTACATCACCCTGAGCAATGATTACATTGAAACGGAGTGGTGGATATTGAAGGAATTTTTCGACGCGGGGCTTATCTACGAGGGGCATAAGGTCCTGCCCTATTGCCCGCGCTGCGGCACGGGGCTCGCCTCGCATGAGGTGGCGCTGGGCTATAGGGAGGTCAAGACCGATACCCTTGTCGCAAAGTTCAAAAAATCGGACGAGGACGCGTACTTCCTCGCGTGGACGACGACGCCTTGGACGCTCGCTTCCAATGTTTCGCTGACCGTCGGCCCGGATGTGGACTACGTCAAGGCCCGCGTCACAAAGGCGGGCGCGCATTGCGGCGAGGTGTTCTACGTGGCGG
>JAITLA010000084.1 GCA_031278145.1 Eubacteriales Family XIII. Incertae Sedis bacterium | reverse complement strand
TCGCGCCCGTGGAAAAGACGCGCTTCAGCGCGGCGGGCGAAGCCGAATTCATGCGCAGGCTGAAGGCGTCCGGCAAGAAGCGCGTTCTCGTCTGCGGCGTGGAGGCGCACGTCTGCGTGCTGCAGACCGTGCTCGATCTCCTGGCGGAGGGCTTCGACGTATTCTTCGTTTCGGACCTCATATCCTCGCGGCGGCGCGACGACGCGGAGGCGGCCTTTCGCAGGATGCACGCGGCCGGCGCGGTGGAAACGACCTATGAATCGGCGCTGTTTGAATTGTTGGAAGGGGCCGGGGAAAGCGGATTCAGACAGATTTCCGGCTTAGTGAAATAGATGCCGCTCTTCGAAAACGAAATCACGATAGAATCCCGGCCTTTGCTGGAGGAATACCTCGGAAGCTTCGAATACAGGGCCTCCGGCCTGTCCTTCACATCGCTGTACATGTGGCGCAACATCAACAAGTTCAGCTGGGAGATCCTCGGCGATTACCTGTGCATCGCGGCGGTCGACAATCTGGAGCTCGAAATGGATGTCCCCTTTATGTTTCCGCCGCTGACGCGGACGGGCGGCTACGAGCCCAAGGGACTTGCGGAAACGATCTGCGGCGCACGGCGGATATTCGAGGAAAAGGGCTGCGCGTTCAAGCTCATGCTGGTGCCCTTCCATATGACGGACTTCATCGCGGAGGCCTTTCCGGGCAAGCTGCGCATCGAGGCCGACAGGGCGAATTTTGACTATGTTTACAACACGCAGGATTTGATCGAGCTGAAGGGCCGCGATTATCACGCCAAGAAGAACCACCTGAATTATTTTCTGAGCCACTACGATTACGAGTACACGAGCCTGCGCTCCGATATGACGGAGGAGGCCATGGACTTTATAAAGCGCTTCAACGAGCGCAAAAACCTGTCGGACACGCATGAGAAGGAGTTGCTTCTGATGGAGGAGCGCGCCATGCACGACGTTTTTCGCAATTTGGAGATCGTCGGCTATCTGACGGGCGCCATTCGCATAAACGGCAGCATCGAGGCCCTGAGCATAGGCGGGCGCCTCGGAAAAAAGACGGTCACGGTGCATGTGGAGAAGGCCAACACGGCTTTTCGCGGGCTCTATCAGGCCATCAACAACGAGTTTTGCAAGCATGTCGCGAAGGATGTGAAGCGCATCAACCGCGAGGAGGATATGGGCATAGCCGGCCTGCGCAAGGCCAAGCTGTCCTACAAGCCCTCGATGCTCGTGGAGAAATACACGGTGACCTTCATCGAACCGCAGAGTTGCCGCGGATTTCGGTAATTGCAGTGATAACCGGCCGCGGCGGCATGGCAGCCGTGCGCACCTTGTCCGTTGCTTTTCCGCGTAAGACGGTTATAATCGGAAACATATCATATTGTTATAGTATTAACAAAGGAGGTACTGAATTATGAAAGATGTTGTAATCGTAAGCGCGGCGAGGACGCCCATCGGCAGCTTCGGCGGTTCCCTGAAGGATGTTCCCGCGGCAAAGCTGGGCGGCCTCGTCATCAAGGAAGCCTTGAAACGCGCGGGCGTCGATCCGGCTTCCGTGGACGAGGTGATCTTCGGCAACGTGCTGCAGGGCGGCCTCGGGCAGAATGTCGCGCGGCAGGCTTCCATCGCGGCGGGCATCCCCGTCGAGGTGCCCTCGTGGACGCTGAACAAGGTCTGCGGTTCGGGGCTTCGCACCGTATCCGTGGCGGCGCAGATCATCAAGGCCGACGACGCGGATATCATCGTGGCGGGCGGCACGGAGAACATGAGCGCGTCCGGCTACATCGCCCCCTCCGCGCGCTGGGGCGCGAGAATGGGCGATACGAAGCTCGTGGACCTCATGGTGCATGACGGGCTCACCGACGCCTTCCACAAATATCACATGGGTATCACGGCCGAGAACGTGGCCGAAAAATGGGGCCTCACGCGGGAGGAGATAGACGCCTTCGCGGCGAAATCGCAGCAGAAGGCAATCGCGGCCATCAAGGCCGGCAGGTTCAAGGACGAGATCGTTTCCGTGGAGATACCGCAGAAGAAGGGCGATCCCAAGGTCTTCGACACGGATGAATATCCCAAGGACGGCGTCACGCCGGAGAGCATCGGCAAGCTGAAGCCGGCCTTCAAGCCGGACGGCGGCATCGTTACGGCCGCCAATGCCTCCGGCATCAACGACAGCGCGGCCGCCCTCGTGGTCATGTCCGCGGAGAAGGCGGCGTCGCTCGGCCTCAAGCCGCTCGCGAAGATCATCGGCTACGGATCGGCGGGCGTCGAGCCGGCCATCATGGGCATCGGACCGATAGAGGCCACGCGGAAGGCCCTGAAGAAGGCCGGGATCGCGATCAAGGATCTGGATCTGATCGAGGCCAACGAAGCCTTTGCGACGCAGTGCGTCGCCGTCGGCAAGGACCTCGGCTTCGACCTCGAAAAGCTCAACGTGAACGGCGGCGCCATCGCGCTCGGACATCCCATCGGCGCCTCCGGCGCGCGCATCCTGATCACGCTGCTCTATGAGATGCAGAAGAGAAATTCCAAGTACGGCCTCGCCACGCTGTGCATCGGCGGCGGGCAGGGCACGGCATTGGTCGTGGAGAGGTAAGTATCGCAGACACGCGGCGGCGCGGGCGGCGGGCTTGTTTCCGTCGCCCGCGCCGCAATGATTTCGATACGGGAAAGGCGAAAAGCGGTGAACTATTATCAACGGGATATGGAATGCGCCTCCTTGGAAGCGATGCGCGCGCTCCAGTCGGAACGGCTTGTCAAGACGGTCCGGCACGTTTACGATCACGTGGCGTATTACAGGAACAAGATGGCGGATATGGGGTTGGAGCCGCAGGATATACGGTCGCTGGACGATCTGCGCAAGCTGCCCTTTCTTACCAAGGAGGACCTGAAAGCGGCTTATCCCTACGGCCTTCTGGCAAAGCCCCTGTCCGATTGCGTCAGGATACAGTCCACGAGCGGCACGACGGGCAAGCGCGTCGTGGCCTTCTACACCCAAAACGATATCGACCTGTGGGATGAATGCTGCGCGCGGGCCATCGTGGCCGCGGGCGGCTCGCGGGAGGACGTCGTGCACGTCGGCTACGGTTACGGGCTCTTCACGGGCGGCCCCGGACTGAACGGCGGTTCCCACAAGGTCGGCTCGCTCACACTGCCCATGTCCTCCGGAAACACGGAACGGCAGCTGCGGTTCATGATCGATCTCGAAGCGACCATACTGTGCTGCACGCCGTCCTACGCGGCATTCTTGGCGGAATCGCTGATCAATCAAGGTCTGCGCGGCCAAATCAAGCTGAAGGCCGGCATCTTCGGCGCGGAGGCTTGGAGCGAGGAGATGCGCCGCGATATCGAGGCCAAGCTGGGGATAAAGGCTTACGACATCTACGGGTTGACGGAGATATCGGGCCCAGGCGTATCCTTTGAATGCGCGGAGCAGACGGGCATGCACGTCAACGAGGACCACTTCGTGGCGGAGATCATCGATCCCGAAACGGGAGAGGTCCTTCCCGAGGGCGCCAAGGGCGAGCTCGTCTTTACCTGCATCAGCAAGGAGGCCTTTCCCCTGCTGCGCTACCGCACGCGCGATATCTGCGTGCTCAGCCGCAAGGACTGCTCCTGCGGCAGAACCCTCGTCAAGATGGCGCGGCTGATGGGCAGGACCGACGATATGCTGATCATACGCGGCGTCAACGTGTTCCCATCCCAGATCGAAACCGTGCTTTTGCGCGCCGGCTATCCCTCGAACTACGAGATCGTAGTCGACAGACTGAATTACACGGATACCTTCGAGGTCAGGGTTGAGATGACGCCGGAGATGTTCGACGACACGGTCAAGCGCATCGAGGCGCGGGAGGCGGAGCTTTTGACCGCCCTGCGGGCCATGCTCGGCATCTCTCCCAAGGTGACGCTCGTCGCGCCGCGCGGCATCGCGCGCAGCGAGGGGAAGGCCGTGCGCGTGATCGACAAGCGCAAGATATAGGAGGAGGGTATCATGACGATTGATCAGCTCTCTGTGTTCGTGGAAAACAGCCCCGGTCGCTTGGCGGAGATCACGGGCATACTCGGGGATGCCGGCATCGATCTGCGCGCCATGTCCATCGCGGATACGAAGGATTTCGGCATATTGCGCATCATAGTGAACGATCCGGCGCGCGCGCTGGAGGTGCTTCGCGCGGCGAACTGCGTCGTTTCCGTGACGCCGGTGCTCGCCGTTGCCATAGAGGACGCGCCGGGCAGCCTTTCCCGCGTGTTGCGCGTGCCGGCCGACGCCGGCATCAGCATCGAATACCTCTACGCCTTCATCACGCGCAGGAAGGACAGCGCCTACGTGATCCTGCGCGTCGAGGACAACGAGCGCGCCATACGCGCCTTTGCCGCGCAGGGCGTGAAGACCGCCGGCCTCTCGGAGCTTTACGGGCTCTGAGAACCGGACATCGGGCGCCGCCGCCGGGAGAATGAAATGAAACGTCCCTTGAATGTGGAAAAATTGATACTGACGGGCCTTCTGACGGCGCTGATCGCGGTTACGACCATCGCGATTGCGATACCGGTCCCGTTCACGAACGGCTATGTGCACCCCGGCGACAGCATGATCTTCATGGCGGTGCTGATCCTCGGGCGGCGGCGCGGCGCCTTGGCCGCCGGCGTGGGTTCCGCGCTCGCGGATGTCCTGCTCGGCTACTTCGTCTGGGCACCCTTCACGCTTGCGATCAAGGCTTGCATGGCCTTCTGTACGGGGATCGTCATCGAGAAATGCGCGGAAAAACGCCGCAATCTCGTCATCTCCTGCGCCTTTGTCACGGCCCTGTGGTTCGCGTTCAACGCGGCGGTGGGCGGCATCGTCCTGTACGCGGCGAGGGCCGATGCCCTCTCCTTTGCCATGGCGCTCGAGGCGAGCGGAAACGCGGAATCGCTGTCCGGCATAGTGGGCGCGATTGAAACGCGGCTCATGGCGGCGGCCCTGCTCATACCGGCCGCCCTGCTCCTGATCGCCGCCGTGCTTCGCAGGAAGGAGAACATCTCCGTTCCGCTCGGCCATATCGTCGGCATGACGGGCGGCGGGCTGTTCATGGTATTCGGTTACTATATCGCCGGCAGCCTCATCTACGGGAACTTCGCGGTGGCGGTTTTCAGCATACCGGCCAACATCGCGCAGTTCGCGGGCGGCTTTCTCATAGCGGCCCTGATCTCCGCCGCGCTGCAAAAGACCTCCGCCAAGCGATATTTCGCCTACGGCGCCAAGAAAGCGGACGCCGGCGAGATGCTATGAAAGCGCTGATTCTGAGCATTTCCACAGGGCAAGGCCACCACGCCGTCGGCGCGGCCGTCGCCAATACCTTCGAGTCCATGGACGTGTCCTGCACGACGATGGACGCCTACGAATACGTGGATCCCAAGCTGTCCAAGCTGCTGTCCAAGGGGTACCTGCTCTCCACCGCGCACGCGCCTTGGCTCTCCGCCAAGGCTTATGACGCGCTTGTGAAGAAGAATTCTCCCTACGGCAAGCTGTCCGTTCCGCAGCTGACCAACCGATATTTCGCGTGGGATCTGAACAAATACGTGCAGAAGGACAAGCCCGATATCATCGTGTGCACGCACGTCCTTTCCTCCATCATCGCGAGCGTGATGCGCGCCCGCGCTTGGACGAACGCGATCACCGCCGGCATCGTGACGGATTTCACCGTGCATCCGCTGTGGGAGGAGGCCCGCGATCTCGACTACTATGTGACGCCGAGCGAGCTGCTGGATTTTCAGATGGCGCGCAAGGGCCTCGACCTCGCGAAGATACTGCCCTTCGGCATTCCGATCAGGCCGCAGTTCTCGAGAAAGACGGACCGCGCGGAGGCCCGCCACAGTCTGGACCTCGATGCCGATCTCCCGACGATACTGCTCATGAGCGGCAGCATGGGCTACGGCGGCATCGACCTTTCCACGGAGAAGCTCGACGCGCTTCCCCTCGACATGCAGGTGCTCGTCATCTGCGGCAACAACAAGGAGATGTACCGAAAGCTGAAGCGGAAGAAATTCAGAAAACGGTTCGACATCTACGGATATGTGGATCACGTGGATCTGATGATGGACGCCGCCGACTGCATCATAACGAAGCCGGGCGGCATCACCTCCTCCGAGGCGCTGGCCAAGAGCCTGCCCATGATCATGATCAACCCGATCCCGGGGCACGAAACGCGCAACGCGGAGTTCATGCTGAACAACGGCATCGCCCTCTACGCGACGGCCTCCTTTCCGCTGGAGGAAGCGGTGTTCTCCCTCTTCAAGCACCCCGGGCGTCTGGAGGACCTGCGCGCCACCGTCACCCTCTACGCGCGGCGCGACGCGGCGCGCAAGCTGTGCGAATTCCTTGTGCAAAAGGCCGCGGCGCGGGCGGCGGGGGACTGAAAGCGGAGGCGTCTTCTCTAAGCCTCATTGTGCGAGCCGTTACGGCGGTCATCTTCGGCCGGTGTTGCAGCTTGTTTTTTTTCAGGTGATACGTGCAGATCATATGCAGCTGTTTCCAATGCCTGCAAAAGGCTGTGCTGCGTTCCAATATTGGTAACATCGATTTGATTTACACAAAGAATAAACCACGGTAATTCTTTTGCCAAATCCTCCATGAGCAGGTTGATATCCGTATTTGTTATCTTTTCGTTTGAAGTATAGACAGAAAATTGACGATGCTCAAATCCGTTTTTTTTCATAAAGCGACTAATATCAGCATATGCCTTTTTGTAATATTTTGGATTGATCGTCACTTTTGGACGAGGATAATGCACAGCCAAGGTTTTCTGACTTAAATCAAAAGTTATTTGTTTTCGACCTCCACCGCTTTTCCTTCTCTCTTGTTCCACGGCTTATGCCATCCGCTTTTGCACTTTCCATGCTTGTGAAAGCACATCTTCTTTGCTATCATCATCGTCATAGAAAGTACAAGAGGATGCGCATTTCACAAACCAATCAGACTTTAGAAGCCCGAGTATTATTTTCCACATATAGGCATAGTCGCTTTCCTGCCCATTATCCTCAAATGACAAAGTTTCGTCGGATGATACGCAACGCAAATTATGTTTTTGAAACGCCGCCGCTATGGTTTGGTAAATATCCGATTTTTGATAACCGCTATTCGTTACGATGGTATCATTAAAAGCCATTTCCACTCTCATTGTCCCAATTGCCTTTCTGTTATAAGCCACCCAATAAAGCACTTGGGCTTCCTAAGATTATTCGGTCGGCGACGAACTGTTTTGCCGATAGCAGTATATTAACACATATGCGCCGAGTTCGTCATCGCTTTTTCAAGCAAAAACATCAAATTTCACGGTTTTTTTCGGATTCAAGCGTATCCGCATAAATATCGGCCTCCAGCGCGATGTTGTCAATCAGCCGCGTTTCGCCGATGTACACGGCGACGGCGCACAGGGCGGGTCTGTCCACGGCTTCTATGGGCCGCATGGTTTCCGCGTCCACGATTTCAATGTAATCCACGCGCGCGAGCGGGACGCC
>JAITLA010000042.1 GCA_031278145.1 Eubacteriales Family XIII. Incertae Sedis bacterium | reverse complement strand
TGGCCTGATAGACGATGCCGCGCAGTTCCACCCACCGGTCCTCTTCGCTCGCGGAATGGGCGTGCAGCTTGACGCGGTCGCCCACGCCGACGCGCAGCTTCTTCGCCGCGTAATCGCTGAGCAGTATCCCGTCCTCGGGCAGATCGATTGCCTCACCCTCCCGATTCTTGAAATTGTAGAACACGGTATCCCGTTTGAGGCCGATGATCGAGAGGGAGATCTCACGTGGCCCCGCGGACAGGACGAAGGGGTATTCCAGCTTGCCCTCCAGCGCGTCCACCTCGTCCACGATGCCCGGTATCTCGGCAAGCGCGCGCTCCGAAACGGGCCGCTTGAACGAAACATTGTAGTCCATCGGCTGAAATTCCGAGAGGCCCTCACCCATCATGTCCGACATCATGGAGGGCATGCACACGACAAACACCAGCATGCCGTAGGTGAGAAGCATCCCCAGCAGCACGAAGGCGGTCCGCTTCTTGTTGCGAAACACGTTTTTCATCGCCGTCTTGTCGCTGAAGGAGAGCCGCCTCCAGAGAAAACGGACGTGTTCGAGCAGAATCCGCTTGCCGGGTTTCGGGGATTCCGTGATCATGGATTCCGCCGGGGAAACGCGCACGGCGCCGCGCGTGCCGGGCAGGGCGGCCGCGACGCAAAACGCGCAGGCCAGAACGAGCGCGCGCAAAGCGTATCGGTAATCGATGATTTGCTCTAAGCGCGGCAGATAGTAAAACTCCATGTAATAGCTCGTCAGAGCGCCCGCCGTGCTCATGCCGGTGAGGGTCCCGAAGACGCCGCCGGCCAAGGCCACCAGCAGCGCGTATTTCACGTAATGCAGGACCACCTGCGCCGAGGAATAGCCAAGCCCCTTCAAGATGCCGATGGAGCGCAGGTCGCGCTTCACCATGCGGCCGAGCATCATGGCCAGAATCAGCGCGGCGATGAACAGGAACAGAACGGGCAGGGCGGCGGCGGTCGTGTTCAGCTGCTTGATCTCATCGGATATCATGGCGTGGCTGAGCTGATTCTCCCGCTTCACGACGCCCTGCGAGCCGTAGCCCGCGAGCGCCTTCTCGATCCGCTCCGCAAGCGCGTCGCGCGCGGTCGCGTCAAGGCCCTCTTCCTCCGCCATCTGTATGTCGTTGTAGCTGTCCGGATGGCCCAGGAGCCGCCGCCCCGTTTGCTCGTCCATATAGACGACGCCGTAGCCCGTCTTGTCGGGCAGGAGGCCCCGGTCGGGGTCCGCGAGGTATATGAATTCCGGGCTCGAAACGATGCCCGCCACGGAGAATTCCGCAGAGCGCCCCGCGATCTGCAGCGTGATTTTGTCGTCCGGCTCGATGCCGCGCGCCATCGCGAACTGCCGTATGACCAGCACCTTGCGGCTGCCCGCCTCAAGAAGCGCGCCTTCTTCGAGGAAGAGGCGGTTGATGCGCGCGTCCGGCCGCATCGCAATCAGCTTGACGCGCGCGCGGCCTTCGTCCTCCGCGCCCGTGAGGAAGGGCACGTCCTCCGTCACGCGGCCCTCCGCCGCCGCGACGCCGTCCAGATCCGCGAGCTCGCGAAGCTGCCGCGCGCCGACGCCGTTCACGGCGCAGGAGAGATCGGCGAAGCCGTAATCGTCGTAATAGCGGTCCATGGCCCGCTTGAGGTTGACAGCGGAAACATTCATGGTCGTGTAGAAGATCAGCCCGATTGCCAGCACCGTGCTCACGGCTATGAATTGGCCTTTTGTTTCTCCTATCATGCCGAACAGGAGTTTGTCGATTGCTTTCATAGGCCCGTCACCAGCGGATGTCCCGCGGATCGACCGGCGCCGCGTTCACGCCGTTCTCGATCACCGCGCCGCTGCGCATGCGTATGACGCGGTCGCCCATGGCCGCGATGTCGGCATTGTGCGTAATGAGCAAGACCGTCATTCCGCGTTCGCGGTTGACCTTCTTCAAAAGCTCCAGGATGGTGATGCCCGTCTTGAAGTCCAGCGCGCCGGTGGGCTCGTCGCAGAGCAGTATCCGCGGATTCTTCGCGATGGCGCGCGCGATGGAAACGCGCTGCTGTTCGCCGCCGGAAAGCTGCGAGGGGAAGTGATCCGCCCGTTCCCCGAGGCCGACGCTCTCCAATATCTCCTCGATGTCCAAGGGGTCCCTCGATATCTCAACGGCGAGCTCCACGTTCTCCCGCGCCGTCAGGTTCGCCATCAGGTTGTAAAACTGGAAGACGAAGCCCACGCTGTGCCTGCGGTATTCCGTCATGCGCCGGTCGTCGAAGGTCGTGATCTCCACGCCGTCCACGAAGCAGCTGCCAAAGGACGGGGAATCCATGCCGCCGAGGATGTTCAGCAGCGTGCTCTTGCCGCTGCCGCTGGGGCCGAGGATCACGACGAGCTCACCCGCGCCGATTTCAAAGCCGGCGTCCACGAGGGCGTGTACCGTCACCTCGCCCATCCGGTAGTCCTTTGAGAGATGTTCCGCTCTGATGATCGTCTGTCCCATCGTCCGTACCCTTCATTTATACAGCAACCGCCGCAGCGTGTCCAAATACCCGTCCAGCCCCTCGAGCAGCGCGTCGTGGCGTTCTTGGTAATAGGCCAAGGGCATCGAGGGCTTCATCTGCTTTTTCGAATAGCCATCGAGCGTCCAAAAGAGGATGTGGATCGCCTTTTCCGTGTCGATGTCCGCGCGGAACGGCGACAAATCGAGATTCTCACACAGGTTGCGCCAAGTCGTTTCGATCCACGTCCCGGTCGAGGCGCCGATGGCGTCCCTTACCTCGTCGTCCGCCCGCATGTAGGCGTCCAGTATGAATTCGAAGAGCGGGCCGTGCCGCCGCATGATGTCGTATTTGAGCACCGCGCCCGCGCGCCAGCGTTTGAAGATGTCCCTTTCGCTCCAATCGAAGCGCGCAAAGGCCTCGTCTATGACCCTGCGCATCGCATAATCGTAGAGGTAGAGATACAGATCCTTTTTGCTGCCGAAGTAATGGAACAGCAGCCCCTTGGACACCCCCGCTTCCTTCACGATGCGGTTGGTGTTCGCGTTTCTGTAGCCGTGCGCCGCAAACTCCGCGACGGCCGCCGCGATGATGCGCGCCTTCCTCTCGTCGGGGCCGTCCGTTTCGCGCGCCGCCTCGCCGCCCCGGACGGCTGCGCGGGAAGGGCCGCCTTCGCCGCCGCTTGGGGCGCGCTTTGCCCGCGCGTTCATCGCGCCTTCGCGAGGGGGGGGGTAGGGCACGCGGCTCCGCTCCCCCTCCGCCCGATTGTAAACCAACAATACACTCCTTTCCCCAAACAACACATTGACCCACCGGGTCAATTGGGATTCTACCACAATTGACCCGGCGGGTCAATACATTTTTAATCATTTTTTGATTTTTGGAAAACCTTTGGTTACAGTTCAAACCCCTTGCAAAGGCCGACTGCCGCAGGACTGTAACACTCAAAGCGCCGAGAACACGGCGACGGCATCCTCGACATGCAAAGCTTCGGTGCGATTGTCCCCGGGCGCGCCGGCCGTCACGAGCATGTAGCGCCTCCCGTTTTTCTCCGCAACGGAGGCGAGGCATTGCCCGGCCTCCGGCGTGTAGCCCGTTTTGCCGCCCAGAAGCGCAAAGCCCTCGTATTCGCCGTCCGTTTTGGCAAACAAGGTACTGTAAAGGCGCAGGTCCTCGGACCGTCCGTCCGTAGCGCGCACGATATGCCGGCGCGACGTGAAAATCTCATAAAACAGCGCATTCTCGAGGGCGTAATCCAGCAGCACGGCGATATCGCGCACGGTCGTGTACAACTCCGGGTCGTGCAGCCCGGTCGCGTTCGTAAAATGCGTGGCGTCCATGCCGAGCTCCGCCGCCTTTCGGTTCATAAGCGCGGCGAAGGCCGTTTCGTCGCCGGCGATGTGCTCCGCCAGCCCGATTGCGCATTCCGCGCCCGAGGACAACAGCAGCCCGTACAGCAGGTCCCGGACGCGGACGCTCTCGCCGGGGAGGAAGCCCGCCGTCGAGGCGTTCTGCGCAAAGGTCCTGTCGAATATCCCCTGTGACAGGCGCACGAGCGCGTCGTGGTCGGGCGCATGCTCAAGCACAACGACGGCCGTCATGATCTTCGTAAGCGAGGCCGGATAGATCCGTTCGCCGCTCGATACGTCGAGCAGAACATCGCGGCCGTCGTTCGATTCCACGAGGATCGCGTTTGTGCTGTTGAGCGAAACGCGCAGCGGCGTTTCCGCGAGCGGGGCCCGGCTTCGTTCGTCACCCGCCGCACCGTCGCTCGATTCCGCGGGGATCGCGTCCCCGCCGTAGAGCGAGCCGACCGGCGACCTTTCCGTCGCCGCGGGCGTGAATAGCAGCGTCGCCGCCACGAGTATGAGCGCGAGCGCCGCGCCCGCCGGGATCGCCACGCCGCGCCCGGCTTTTTTCTTCCGGCCGACGCGCGGACGGCCCGATTCGGGTGTTCCTTTCATTTGAAAAGCCCTCTTGTCTTCTGCATACTTTGAACGACGGCGTCAGTCCCCCGCCTCTACAGGCGGCGGGTTTCAACTTTTCAAGCTGTCAGTGGCGGGTGCAATCCCCCACTGACGCCTATGTTTTGAAGGGCGGCGGGCGAAGCCCTTGTCCCCTCAAAACATCCGTTCAACAATTGAAGCGCGCCTTTGGCGCTTCAATTTTGGACGGAGCCAAAATTGAATTTACCCTTGGGTGTTTCGGAAAGGCTGATTTCCAAGCATTTTCATCGAAGCAATATAAAAAGACAACCTTGTTTTGCAAGAGTTGTCTTAGTGTGCGCATGGTACGCCCGACACGATTTGAACGTGCGGCCTTCAGAGTCGGAGTCTGACGCTCTATCCAACTGAGCTACGGGCGCATATGATCCGCAGGTTTCGCGGGAAGCCCTCTGCGGCTTCACATATATTATATTAGTGGCTCGGGGGCCGAACGTCAAGGTTTTTTTTCGGGTGGATTTTTCTTGAAAAACGGGGCTTTGGACGGAAACAAAGAGGAAAATTTTAAAAAACAGTCAAAAACGCGATATATTTTGTACCTTTTGTATGGTATTTCGTACGCCGAACCGGTAAAATAAGAGAGCGTAAGGATAAACTGCCCCGTGGCAAGACTGCGGAATATGCCCGTACGCGCCGCGACGATCACAAGGAGGCAAACGCAACATGGCGGACAGGCTTACAGAACACCGCAGGGAGTTGCATCGCATACCGGAACTCGATTTTGACCTGCCCGATACCCGCGCGTACATCACGGGGGTCCTCTCAAAGCTTCCCTGTGAGATCGTACCCGCGGGCCGTACCGGTCTGTGCGCGTACTTCGACGCGGGTATGCCGGACACGGCGGCTTTCCGCAGCGATATGGACGCCCTGCCCGTCACGGAGGCAAACGATTGCGATTACGCGTCAACGCGCCCCGGCAGGATGCACGCCTGCGGTCACGACGGGCATATGGCCGTATTGCTCGGCTTTGCCGAGGAGATATCCCGGCGCATGGACGCCCTGCCGCACAATGTACTGCTCATATTTCAGGCGGCGGAAGAAACCATGGGCGGCGCGCAGGATATCTGCGATACCGGCGTGTTTGAACGGTACAATGTTTCCAAGGTGTTCGGTCTGCACCTTTGGCCCGGATACGAAAAGGGCGCCGTCGTCTGCCGCAAGGGGGCTTTCATGGCCGAGGCCTGCATCCTGCGCATCGATATATTCGGCAAGAGCGTTCACGCGGCCGCGGCGGAAAAGGGCGTGGACGCGCTGGCGGCCGGCGCGCGCTTCGTGACGGCGGCCTACGAGGCGGAAAGCGGCCTCTTCCCGGACGACGTGTTTCGTCTGCTCAAATTCGGCGTGTTTGAGAGCGGAACCGCGACGAACGTAATCTCCGGCCATACCGTTTTGCGCGGCACGATGCGTTGCTTTGAAGAGGATGTACACAGGCGCATGAAAGACGGTCTGCGCGCCGTCGCGTCGAGGGTCGAACGCGAATTCGGCTGCCGCGTCGAGATTGATTTCATCGGGCATTGCCCGGCCGTGCGCAACGATCCCGCACTGTTCGACAGCTTCCGCGACGCCCTGTGCGGAACGCCGGGCCGTCTGCCGGACGGAGACGCGGGCGAGTCCTTTTCGTTCATAGAGGCGGACAAACCGACGATGACCTCGGAGGATTTTTCCGTCTATCAGCGGAAAGTCCCGGGCATATTTTTTCACCTCGGGCTTGGGCACAACACACCGCTGCACAGCGCCGACTTCGATTTCGACGAGTCGGTTTTGTCCGTCGGCGTAAAAGCGTTTTTACGCGTACTTTACAGTATTTGAACAATTTGAGTGCTTTCCGCGCTTCAAAATTGCCTGTTTTACGCGGCTTTAGCCGCGGTGTAAAACAGGCCGGCGAAGTGAGCCTCGGGCGAACGGAGGAATGAGGCGAAGCCGAATGTTGGACGGAGCCGAATTTGAAAGAGGTTGTTTTACGAAGATGAAACGTATTTCGGTTTACTTTCGCAAAAAAACAGAGGATATCTTAAACGGGCTGGGCCTCGGTATGCGCGCCAAGCTCCTCATCATCTTTCTTGTGATCAAGATCATCCCCTTGATCATACTGGCCGTGATCGCTTGGCGGCACTTCATCAGTCTGGGCGATATCCTGAAAGAGATTGCCGTCAGCGATTCCTCCGCCGCGCTGAACGCCGGCGCGGTTGAGAACATCGAACGCATGACGACGGACACGGCGCGGGAAACGGCGGATTTCCTCTACGGCCGCGACGCCGATATCCTGTATCTCGCCGATGTAGAACCCACGGAGGAGAATTACCTCCGATTCGCCGAAAACAAAACGGGGCGTCTGGTCAAGCAGGGCGAATGGACGCTCGCGCCGGACGGAGAATCTTGGATCTCCACGGAATCGTCCGCCGCGCAGACGGAAGCCGGCGGTGTTTCCACCAACGCCGAAAACAACGATATGGACGGTTTTCATTATCGCAATCCCGAATCGTTTTTATATGAAACAATACCCCTCTACAAGGAAATCACCTTCGTCGGACTCGACGGCTTGGAACAATGCAAGATCGTCACGTCCGATCGCATGGACCCGCAGAAAAAGGACGTATCGAACAGGCTGAACACCTATGTCAAGGCCGAAACGTATTTTGAGGAACTCAAGAAGCTGAAGCCCGGCGAAATCTACGTGTCGGATGTGATCGGCGCCTACGTTCCCTCGAATTACATCGGCATGTACACGCCAAAAACCGTGGCGGGGGCGGCGGAAACGCGCGGCTACGAGATCGACTACGCGCCCGAGGAGCAGGCCTACGCCGGAGAAGAGAACCCGAACGGCAAGCGTTTTGAGGGTATCGTGCGCTGGGCGACGCCCGTAACGGACGAGAGCGGGGAGATCACCGGCTACGTGACTTTCGCGCTGAACCACGACCACATCATGGAATTCGTGGATCATCTCACGCCGCTGAACGAACGGTATACGGAACTGCCGAGCGCCTTTGAGGGGAATTACGCGTTTATATGGGATTATAAATGCCGCAGTATCTGCCATCCGCGCCACCACTCCATCGTCGGTTTCGATCCCGATACGGGCGAGCCGCAAATCCCTTGGCTCGAATCGTCGATCTATGACGCTTGGCAGACGAGCGGTCTCGAAAAATGGACGGATTTTGTGAAGAGCGTGCCGCAGTTCAACGCGCAGTCGAGGGAGAAAACGCCCGCGCCCGCGCTTACGCAGGCCGGTCTTGTCGGACTCGACGGGCGCTATCTCAACAATGCGCCGCAATGCACGGGTTGGATGGACCTCACCAAGGACGGCGGCTCAGGCTCGTTTTACATCCTGTGGAGCGGGCTTTACAAGCTGACCACGGCGGCGGCGATCCCCTATTACACGGGTCAATACGCCCCCTCCGAGGACAACGATTATTCCAAGCGCGGTTTCGGTTTCGTCGCCATCGGCGCGGGGCTGGAGGATTTCACGCGTCCCGCCACGGAAACGGAGATACGGCTCGGAACGGCCATCGAACGCAGTCTCGCCGACACGCTTGTGCAGCTCGTCATGACCACGGGCATTATCATCGTTTTGGTCGTATTCGTGGCCATCTGGATGGCCTCTTTCCTGACGAACAACATTAAGAGGCTGATCCGGGGCTTTTCACGCTTCAGGGCGGGAGAACGGCAGTTCCGCTTCCTTTCAAAGAGAAGGGATGAATTCGGCGCGCTGGCGGATGCTTTCGACGATATGGCGGACAATATTGTAAACAGCGTGAACAGCCCGCTTTGTATCACGGATTTGGACCTCAAGATCATCTACATGAACGAATACGGGCTGGCCTTGCGCGGAAAGACGCTCTCCGAGGTCGTCGGCACGTCCTATTATGAAAACAGCATCTATCCCATCGGCTCCGCGTTTTGCCCCATCCGGGCGCTGGAGGAGGGCCGGGAGACGGAAATCTACCATATGAAAGGAAGTCAGCGCTATATCAAGGGCATTGCGAATTATTTTTCGGGCAAGGACGGCGAACGGATCGGCTATATCGTCGCCACTGCGGATGTTACGGAGATGGCGCGCGAACGCTTGAAGATAGAGGAACAAAAGCAGTTGCTCGATACGATCTTCGCGGACTCGCCCGATCTGATCTGGTACAAGGACGCGAAAGGCCGATACCTGACGGTAAATCCGCGTTTTTCGGATATCGCCGGGCGCTCCGCGGATGATTTCGTCGGAAAAACGGCGGAGGAAATCCTGCCGCCCGAACTCGTGCGTGTCTTTAATAAAAACGATGTTGCGGCTTTCGCATCCCCGACGCCTTTCTACACGGAGGAACGGATCCTGTTCGCCGACGGGCACGAGGAGGTGATCGATTCGGTGCGCACCTCCATATTCGACTCGAACGGAACGCCGGTCGGGCTTCTCGGCTTCGCGCGCAACGTCACCGTGCGCGTCACGATGGAAAATGAACTGCGCAGTACGCAGATCGATCTGGAAAAGGCCGTACGCGACGCAAATCTGGCAAATCGGCACAAGAATGAGTTTTTGGCGCGCATGAGCCATGAGATACGCACGCCGATGAACGCGATCATAGGCATGACGAGTATCGTACAGCGAAAACTCGACGAGGGAGACGGCGGCGCGGGCGCGGACGAGATCAAGGATCACATGCAGCAGATAGAGGCTTCGTCGCAACATCTCTTGGGCCTGTTGAACGATATTCTGGATATCGCCAAATTGGACGCCGGCAAGATAGAACTCTCAAAGGAAACGGTGGAACTGCCTAAGCTGGTGCAGACCTTGGCCGGTATCATCAAACCGCGCTGCGACGAAAAGAACATAGATTTTTCGGTGAGCTTCGAGGCGTTTTCTCCCGCGACCTTTGTCAGCGATTCTATGCGTCTGCGGCAGGTACTCGTGAATCTGCTCGGCAACGCCGTGAAATTCACGCCGGCGCACGGGAAAATCGAATTCCGCATCGAGAAGCAGGATCGCAGAGAGGGTGAAACCCTGATCGCGTTCTCCGTCATTGATACGGGTATCGGCATTCCCGCGGAATCGTTGCCCGTCATTTTCCGCCCCTTTGAGCAGGGGGACGGCGGATTGTCGCGCGAATACGGCGGCACGGGCCTCGGACTCGCCATCAGCCGGCGTATCGTGCAGCTCTTCGGCGGGGAGATCTCCGTGAAGAGCAAGGAGGGGGAGGGCAGCGAATTCAGCTTCGCGCTGTGGTTGCGCGAATCGGAGGATCTGTCCGGCGAGGCGGCCATCATGGACGCCACCGCCAAATTCATCGATAAGCGGGCGCTTCTCGTTGACGATGTGGAGATCAATCGCGTTATCGTGACCTCGCTCCTCGAAATCACGGGCATGTCGATAGACGAAGCGGAGGACGGCCCGGAGGCCGTGCGCATGTTCGCGGAATCCCCCGAGAACAGCTACGATATCATCTTCATGGACGTGCAAATGCCGCTTATGGACGGTTACGAGGCCACGGCGAACATTCGCGGTCTGGACCGCGCGGACGCGCGCACCGTGCCGATCGTCGCGCTGACCGCCAACGCGTTCAAGGAGGATGTGGATAAGGCGCTGGAAAGCGGTATGAACGCTCATATCGCCAAGCCCGTCGAGATGGACAAAATTCTGGAGGTGCTGTTCCGCTTCCTGTCCCCCGGCCGAGAGTCGTAACGGCCGGGCGGGACGGCCCCATTTCAATTTTGGCTCCGTCCAAAATTGAAGCGCCAAAGGCGCACTTCAATTGCTGAACGGATGTTTTGAGGGGACAAGGGCTTCTGCGCTCCTACGTGTGCCCGGAGCGAAGCGAACGGGTATCCCCGTTTGCGCCTTTTGCAAACGGTTGGAAGGAGCCACTCGACAACTCCCCC
>JAITLA010000032.1 GCA_031278145.1 Eubacteriales Family XIII. Incertae Sedis bacterium | reverse complement strand
CGTAGGTGCGCATCGGGGCCTCGGGCTTGGTATTCCACGGAGCGTCATTGCGGTATTCCAGGGCCGCGTTCTTTGCGGCCACCGCAGCGAGCACAAACGCCGCGTCCTTTGCGGCGTTGCGAAGAGCGGAGGGGATTACCAAGCCCAAGGCCGACTGCCTCTGAACCGTAACCGTGCGTGTAACACCGTTTCGCGCGGCATGCGCCGTTCATTCGCCATCCGGCCTTGATTCGACAAGCGCTCTGAGCAGTTTGAATTCCGTATCGGTGAGAAGCTTCGTCTTGTCCGTCAGGTTGGCGCTGACGTCGCCCAATTCGCGGTTGTAAAACAGATCCGGATCGGAAAAGACCGCGAGCAGCCCCTCGCCGATCCGCGCCGTCGCGCATACGGCGTTTCCGGCCTCGTCGCGAATCAAGACCTCTCCCCCTGTGATTGCGGACGCGTTTGCCGTCAAGGGTATGTCCCGTATCTCGCCGTAATCGGCGTATCGCCCAATGCGCGCGTCGGTCAGCTCCATGCCAGCAAGCGCCAATAGCCCGTTTGAATGCGCGCCGCTCGCGACATTGTCCAGCACGAGAAGCCGCGCGCCCGCGGTGAGCTCGTCGAGTATCCGCCGCGGATTTTTTATCTCCCGGACCGGCTTGGCGAGAATCGCAAGATCCCCGTTTCGCACGGCGTCGAGCAGTTCTTCCTCCGCGCGCGGGAAATAATCGAGCCTTTGGGTCCAAACGTAAAAGGTGTTCAACTGCTCGTCCGCGGCGGACATAAAGCCGTCCAGATCGTTCGGCAGCTTGTATTTTGAATATTCTCGCTCAAAGCGGATCTCCGTCATCGGCTTTATGGGCTCGGGCGCGCGCGCGGATGCCCAAGCCGCGATATGGAACAGGCCGGCGCCGATCACAAAGGCCGCCAAGCCCGCAAAAACGAAGATCCCCAAGGGGAATGCCGCTCCGGCCTTGAAGCCCCACAGCAGGTTCAGAAGCAGCAGAACGACCAAAAAAGCGGTCGCGATCCCTCTCGGCGTCACACCGACAAGGCTGTTCTCCCTGTTCAGCCACGCGACGCTCCCGAGCAGCAGCTCCGGCTTCCCGGGCATGAACATCCAAAAGTTTGAAAACACGGTGCTGTCCGTGAACGCAAGAACCCTGCCTTTTCCGTACCCGACGCCGGCGCTTTGCAGAAAAAGGCCGAATTCCATCGTGGGCGCCTCGGTGTCGGCGGGGAAGAAATTCTTTTGGGAATAATCGGCCCCGAGCCCTTTCAAGCCGTACCCGACGATGATTTCCTCGGCCTGCCACTTTGCGCCCAAGGTATTCGAGGTGGCAAACAGAAAATGCGGCAGATCCGAAACCACGGGATGCGGCATGAGCGGCGGGGCGTCGTATTCGGACAAACTGCCGTGCCTGAGCTCGTATGTGCAATCGTAATTGAAGGTAAGGCCGAAGGCCTTCGAGATTTGGTTCAGATTCGCCCCGGTACCGAATACGTTGGTGTGATCGCCTATCAGATAAAGCCCGCCGCCGTCCTCCACATACGCGGTCAGCAGCGCGATCTCTTCCGCCTCGAAGGGCTTGGTGGGGGTTTTCACGATGAACACGTCCGTGTCCTTCAGCGTTTCGTCGTCTATGGCGCGCATATTCCGACGCGTTTCGTAGAACTTGTCCAGATAGTTGAAAAAGCAGTAATAGTTATACCCCGAGCGTTCCCCGAACCACTGTTCATTGTAAACGTCCGTCGTCCACTCCCAGTCGCTGTGGTATTCATCGACAAGCACCCGTCCCGGCTTTTCCTTGCCGGGATCGCGGAACCCAAAAAAGGCGACACCCGCGAAAACGAGCAGAAAAGCAAGGCCTCCGGTCAGGATGGCCTTTGATCTTGCCGGTTTTGCGAATGAAATCCGCGCCGTGGGGGCCGGCAGGCCTTTAAACATCGCCGCCAAAATGAGCGCAAGCGGAATGAAGGTGACGAACGTGAACACCCTGTCCCAAAAGATGCTGTGCAGGGCGTAGACGGAATAGAGCATGATCAGGAAGGCGTAACGCAAAACGGTGTAAAAAAACGCGACGGCGAAAAAAGCGGCGAAGTGCTTGACGCGGGCCTTTTTCAGCAACAGGGCGACGACGCCCCCGGCGATGAAAAGCAGGAGGAACATCGCGCCGAGCTTCTCCGGGGCGCTTGAAAACGTCATCGTTTTGAGCGGCGCGTCGACATACAGCAGATTCCCCTCAACGACCGTCCGCGCGCCGAACGGCCTTAGGACGGCGCCGGCCAAGGCGACGAATACCGATTCGGTGTGCTGCCTCGCCGCCCAAACGCAGTAAAAGGGGAAGAGCGCTCCTTGCGCCGCCGTCACGAGCCCGCAATAAGCCAGGGCGTTCTTGAGCGCCTCCGCGCGCCCGCGCCCGTCCCGCCCGCAAAAGACGGCAAAGGCAAAGGCGACGGCGACCGCCGCCGGAAGAAGCCATGCCAAGGACGGCGGCTCGTAAACGGGAACGGCGACCGTCCACGCAAAGCTGAGCAGCAATACCGCGATCCAAGAAAAATCCATGCCGCCGTCAACCCCTTTCCGCAATATCCGTCAGCAGCTTGTCCAAAAACAGCACGTTCCCTTCCCGGTAGGCATCCGCGCTCTCCAGGTTCTTGTTTTTCAGGAAACCCGGATCGGCGAATACGTACAAGCCGCCCGCGCCGACGGGCTTATACGCCATCGTGCAGTAGCCCCAGATTTCCATAAGGCTTTCGACCGCGTCCCCGCCTTCTCCCGGCGGGAGGCCCCGGTACAGCACGGGACAGGCGTTCCAAAACGCCATTTCCGGGTTCTTGTCCGGCGCGATCCTTCCGATGGGCAGGGGATCGAAGGCAAAGCCAAAATACCCCGCAAGCGCCCGGCTCGCCGCCGGGCTTTCGTAGCCCGCGCACAGGAGGACGCTCCCGCCCGCGTCCATGAAGCGCTCCAGGGCGTCAAGCTCGGCGTCCGAAAAGGCGACGGCGGGCTCCATGAGAAGTATGAGCCTTACATCGGGCTCTTTTTCCGATATCTCCGATAAGGGCGCGTCCCCCGTCACGTAAGGCATAAAGCCCGCGCGCATGAGGCAGGCGATCAATCCGTCCGCCGCGTCCGCGGACTTGTCCCGCGCGAACAGCTCCATGCGGCCCGCGTCGATCACGCAGGCGGCCGTAAAAAAGCCGTCGTCCTCCCACGCGGTTTCGCGCCGTTTGCCGCCGCCTCCCAGATACGTGAAGATATTGTCGACAAACGGATGGCTGTACGCGATGACCGTGTTCTGAAACGGCGTGGTATCCCCGAAAGCCATAAATTTCCCGCTGCCGTAAGCCGCCTCCGCGGCGAGAATCAAATCCCCGATCCTTTCGCCGCGGGCAAACCGCATATCGCCGAGATAGCCGTCGGCGGTGTTTTCCGCATCGCCGAGATCCGAATAAGCCGTTTTTCCGATAATCAGCGGGCGAGCCCTCCATCCGATATCCAGCGAGGCCCCGACGACCGTTTGTATCCGGGCGTCGTCGATTCCATTGAAAATCGGACTGCGCCTGCGCTGAAAACCGTCCGCCCACAGGCTATTGAACGGAATGGCGCTGTCGAAATTAAAAGAAATGCCGACCGGCTTCAAGATGGCGTTCAGCGGCAGACGCACCTGCTCCCCGCCCGTATGATCGCCCACGGCCAAAACGGAACCGCCGTCCTCGACAAAGCGCCATATTTCGGAAAGCGCGCTTTCGTCGAGGGCATGCATCGGATTGAAAACGACCAGAACGTCGGTTTCGCCGAGAAGCGTCCCGCTCAGGGTCCGAACCGTCAGGCAGCGATACCCCCGCCGGTTCAAGTAGTGCGGCAGCACGCCGAACATCCCCGCATTGTCCAGCCCGTACCTGCCGCGCGCAGGAACGCCGAAGTCTATCCCCGTATCCAAAAATACGACCTGCGCGGCGGGATTCTTTGCCGGCAAGCGGGTGGACAGACCGCATACGGCCGTCGTCGCCACACACAGCGCCAACAGGACGGCCGGGCAAATCAGCGCCGCCTTCACGGGCTTCGCGGCCGCGCCGCGCGGGGCGAGCTTCCCGCAAACAAGCATATGGAAGGCAAGCAGCGCGGCGAACAGCGCGGCGCGGTAATCCAAGGGACCCGTAAGCGGTTCGAGCAGGTTCAGGCCCAAGCTGAGCGAGGATTCCGCGAGATATGTCCAAAGGGCGAGGTACGCTCCCCAGATGCACAGGACGGCCGACAGGCAGAGCAGGCCGGTTTTCGGCGACAGCCGCTTGTGGGAGAGGCCGGTGGCGATAAGCGCAATCAGGAAAAGGACGATGGTGTCCACGCCGCCGTAGCCGGGGCCCATGGCTATCGGCCTCCCGATCAGCGCGCCGACGAGCGCGGAAAAGCCGCTCGACAGCTTCGAGAGGATAAGGTAAAACGGCGCGCTTTCGTTTTTCAGCACTTGATAGACCGAGAATACGGACAAGATGTAGGCTTCAAGGACATGGGAATGGGACAGCGAATAGCCGTTCTTTTTTCGCAGGTCAAGGACGGTGAGGGCTATGAACGCCAACGCAAAGACAAGCGAAAGGAATCGGTGCGGTACGGCCGGTATGCTTGCCGGCAGCCCGTATACAACGGCCACGGCGACAAGGAAAAAAGCCATGCGACCGTCATGGCGCTCTTTTTTGACATCGGGCCGCCGCGGACCGAAATCCGCAGCGACCGTATGCGCGTTTGATCCGCACGGGCCTCGCCCCGAATCATTCACCGAGCGCAAACGCGTTGTACATTCTCAGGATTGTCACGAAGGCCTGTTCCCTGGTGTACGGATTCAGCGGAGCGAACGCGCCGTTCCCAACCCCGCTCATGATGCCGCATTCGCAGACAAAATCGACGGAATCCTTTGCCCAGCCGGCGATCCGGTCGGCGTCGCCGAAGCTCGCGGACGCGGCGCTCGTGTCCAGCCCGAAGACGTTCTCTGACATATTCGTGAGCAGCCTCGCCGCTTCTTGGCGCGTGATCTGCCCGTCCGGATTGAATCGATCATTCCCCACGCCGTTCACGATTTCAAGATAATACGCCCGGGTGACGGCCGGATCGTCCACATCGGTAAACGGGCTCGCCCCCAAGTCGATGTCCATAAGATCCGCAAACGCGGGATCGTCCGCGAGGATCCGTTCCAAGAGCCCTATGGCAAGCGCGCAGAACTCTCTGCGCGTTATGTTGCTCCGGTAGTCGCTTTGCAGATCCGCGGGAACAAATCCGACGCCGATGGCTTCATCCACCTGTGCCCGGGCCCAGTCGCTCGGTTTTGTGTCGTCGTTCACGGCCTTGGGCGTTTCCGGCAGCGGTGTTTCGTTTGCGGCCGGCGTTTCATCCGTACCGCCGCCCGGATCCTGCGGGTTGACGCAGCTGCTGCCAACGGTACAGGTCGCGGTTCCGATGCAGGTGCTTGTTCCGGAGCAAGTCGCGGTGCCAAAGCAGGTGCCGCTGCCGGCGCAGCTGCTCATGCCGACACAGGTGCTTGTTCCCGCGCAGGTCGTGGAGCCCGCGCAGGTGGATGATCCGAAGCAGGTGCCGCTGCCCGCGCAGGTGGATGAACCGAAGCAGGTGCCGCTGCCCGCGCAGGTGGATGATCCGAAGCAGGTGCTGCTGCCCGCGCAGGTGGACGATCCGGCGCAGGTGCTGCTGCCCGCGCAGGTGGACCCGCAGCTGTAGCTGGAGGTGTAGCTCGGCGTGGGCACGCTGGGCACGGTGGGTACGGTCGGTACGGTGGGTACGGTGGGTACGGTCGGTACGGTCGGCACGGTGGGTATTTTGGGCACGCTGGGCACGCTTGGAATGCCGGGAATGGCCGCCAAGACCTGCGGCTCGGGCGCGGCCTCCGTATCCCCGGCGTCGGCGGCGACCGCCGTTTCCGTCACCGCGCCGTTTATGCGTTTGTGATACGCGCCGCTTTCCTTTTCGGTGAATTCCCTGATCGTATCGCGCAGGGAGGCTTCATACAGCGGGGAATACTTGATTTCCGGCGGCGATGCCGCGGAAACCGCTTGCGGGCTTGCGGCGAAAAACAGCAGGAGAAACAACGCCGCCGCGGGTACGATCATACACAATGGACGACCGAGCTTGTTCATGGGACATCCTCCTTTCAAATTCAACTCCATTCCGCTTTGCGTTTCGACAACATTATATAAGGGAAAACAGTTGACGTCAATAGGTTATCTCCTTGATTTTCCGCCATACGGCCACCGCCAT